>JANNGT010000121.1:0-24722 GCA_031404015.1 Gammaproteobacteria bacterium
CTGCAGCACCCCGCAATGGGGCACGACTTCACCTGGTTGCGTCTCGAGGCATTGCGGCATCACGCGCGCGAGGCGGGCTATCCCGACTCCATGGCCGACGAAGCCTTCGCCGAGTTCTATCGGGCGCGCAACGAAGTCACGCTGTACAGTGACGTCCGGCCGACGCTCGACCTGCTGGTGCGCAACTACCGTCTGTTCGCGATCAGCAACGGCAACGCGGACCTGTCGCTATGCGGCCTCGGGGATTACTTCGAAACGGGCCTTGCCGCGCGCGACGCAGGCATGATGAAGCCGGATCCGCGCATCTTCGCCATGCTGCTCAACCGCGCTGGGCTGGCGGCGCACGAGGTCGTCCACGTTGGCGACGACCCTGAAGCAGACGTCGAAGGCGCGCGTGCCGCGGGGGTCGTGCCGGTCTGGCTGAATCGCGAAGCCACGCCGTGGTCGAGACCGTCCGCGCCCCCGTTGCTCACCATCACCGGTCTGCATGAGCTCCACGACGCCATCGCGCTGGCCGGTCAGGCGCTCGCAAGCACGTAGTCCAGCACCGCGTCGGCGTCGTCCAACGGCAGCACCGTGAGCCCGGCGCGTAGCGCAAAGGTCGCGGCCTCATCCGTTGCAACTGCGCGCAGGCCATCGTCTTCGAACGCCAGCGGCGTCTGTCCGCAACTTGCACGATAGACCTCGAGCCGCGCGGACACCTCGCGCTTGAACCCCTCGACGAGCACAAGGTCGCATGCCTCAAGGTGGGCCAGCAACTCCTGCAGCGACGGCTCGGGCGCGCCGCGATGTTCATGCATGAGCGCCCAGCGCTCGGACGAAGCCACGAGCACTTCGTGGGCGCCCGCGACACGGTGCTCGTGACTGTCCTTGCCAGGTTGGTCGACGTCGAACGCGTGATGCGCGTGCTTGACCGTCGAGATGCGCAGGCCGCGGTTCGACCCCAGGCGCACGAGCCGCGTGACGAGGTGCGTCTTGCCGGAATTCTTGCGACCGACGATGCCGAAGACTTTCATGGTGCGCCGCCGACGAGAGGGGCAGGCATGGTACCGGGCGTGTGGCGTCGCGCACAAAAGGACACAAGGCCCCTTGAAAATCACGCGGTGTTGCCGCTAGCTTCAGGAACGCCGGCACTGCCGCCATGCGAGCGAGGCTGTCAGCAGGCGCGATCGTTGGCTGCCAGGCGCAACGCGAGAGGAACACAGCATGACGGAGGACAATCCCACCATCGACGTGCGCAACCTGCGCGAGTTCTTCCGTGATTCGGTGCACGCCGCGCTGGAACGCCAGCGCGTCGACATCGAAGGCCACACGGAACACTACGTCGTCAACGTGCTCACGATGTTCGCGCGATCGGAAGCGCTGTTCGACGAAACCGCAGGCCGGCCCCAGCTGAGGCCGCTCGCGTTGATGCTGGCCGACGCGGGCGACGCGCCGACACGGGAACAGCGCCTGCGCACGCTGCAGCGCCTCGGCGACGTCTCCCTGTTCATGGCGGGCTTCTTCGCGCAACGTTTCGCGCGCCGCCTGGTCGACATCGATTACCACGTCGCCATGGGTGGCCAGGCCTACGGCACGCTCGCCGACGCGTGTGGCACGGGGGCGCGTGGCCGCGCGCTGGGCGCCGTGTTCACCGAGCTGGCGCAGAAATTCCAGCGCCTCGTCGACGCGTTGAACGACGTCAGCGACATGGCGCGCCGCCACGACCAGCGCGACGTGCTGCGGCAGTACGAGATCTGGCTCAAGACGGGCAGCCCGCGCGCTCACGGCATCCTGCGCAGCCTCGGCGTCGAGCCGTCCGTCGTGCCGACGGGCCGACGGCCCAACTGAGGCCCGTGCCGCGATGCCGCTACCGGGCCAGCTGCAGTCGTTGCTCGCGAACCTGTACGACGCGCGCGTCGAGCACGACGTGCACGACTACCTCATCACCAGCGCGGCGCACGCCGCAGCGCTGCAGCAAGCCGATGCCTTGCCCGCCACGGACGAGCAACTGCTGATTGCCGAATCGGAGGCGGGGGTCGAGCTGGGCCTCTACGTCGATGCGTCCGTACTCGAGCGGCTTGCGCAGCGGTGTCCGCTCGCGACGCTCGATGAATCGAACCTCGCCGATTTCTGCACGGTGCTCGAAGGCGTCAGCCACTTTCATTACGTGACGTGGAGCGCGGGGCATGACCGCAGCGTGTCGCTGCTGGAGCTGGAGCTGCAGGCCGAGGTGGACAAATACGCGAGCGCCCTCAGCCTGCTGCTGGCACAACACGATGGCCACTTTCCCAGCGACCTGTTTCGACGCTTGTTCGCGACCTGCCAGCTGATGCCGCACCTGACGGCCGAAGAGCGGCACCGCTATGCGGAGGCGCACCGGTGCGCCGCCCGTTTCTGCGACAGGCTCGAAGGGCGCTTCCTGCGCCGGCGGCAGCAACGACCTCTCGCGCTGCTGGCGGAGCTACGAACGTTCTATCGGCTAGGCAGCCACGCGAAGCTGCGGCACTCGCTGCACTTCGCCTGAAGCGCACTGGGCCGTGCTATCACCGGCTGGGATATCACTCGCCCGAGGAGTCGTCCTTGCCCTCGACCTTGCGCTTCGTCTCGATCCACTTCGAGAGTTCGCGCAGGTTCTTCTTCTTCTTGCGTGCGGTTTTGCCGAGCGAGCCGCTGTCGTAGGGGTTGTAACCTGTCTTCAGGCCCTTGTGATTGTCCCGCAGCGATTTCGGTGCATCGTCCTCAATGACGTTGAGTCTTGGGTCCACGAGGGCGCGCAGACGCTCGATCCCGCCGGCCGTGTTGTCGGCCTGCAGCACTTCATTGTTGGCCCACTGCCACGTCATGTTGCCGCGGTCGTCCTCGGCCAGTTTACCGGGCTCGGCCTCGGGCACGGGTTCGGGGCCGCTGGGGCGGCGGCTGGGCGGTTTACGCGGCGGATCGTCGGCCATACGGCATTTCCTGAAGCGCGTCTCGGCAACGGGATGGTTGCACCGCGATAATACGAAATCGGCCCGTTCGGTGCGTGCGTATAGCTCACATTTTGGATCGAATGCGTCGATCGACGCCTTTTTCTGACTGGATGCGGGTCTGGGCCCAGACCAATCCTGCGATCGTTTTCGCATCCTGCAGCCGGCCATCGGACGCCAGCGACGCCGCCTCGGCCAAAGGCACCCAGCGGCTTTCGAACACTTCGTGCGGTTCCGCGCCCACTTCGCAGGGCGACAGCCCGCGCGCGAGGAAGATGTGGATGACCTCGGTGAGCACGCCCGGGGAGCTGAAAATCTGCCCCAGCGCCTCCCACTGCTGCGCCTTGACGCCGGCCTCTTCGGCGAGCTCGCGCTGGGCGCACTCGAGGGGCGGCTCCCGGTTGTCGATCTTTCCGGCCGGCAGCTCGGTGATCCAGCCGCCGGCTGCATGACGGAACTGGCGCAACAGGCAGACGCGCTCCTCGGCGTCCACGGCGACGACGACGGCGCCCCCCGGGTGATGCGCAATTTCCAGCTCCGCGACGGTGCCGTTCGGCAGTTTGACGCGCTCGATGTTGAGCTTGAGGACCTTGCCCCGGTAAACGTTACGAACCCTGCCGGTCATGCGTGATCACCTTTTCGCGGGCAGCCGTCACACGGTGGGGACTCGACCCCCATTCTGCATTTGGTGCGGTGCACCAAGCCAGCCCATCGTGTGATAGCGTTGATCCCTACGGGGCGAAGCGGCCTGCGGGGAGGCTCGATGACGACGAACGGATCGATACCGGATGCACTGCGGCGCCTGCGCACCACGTTCGCGGCCGGCAAGACGCGCTCGCTCGAGTGGCGGCTGCAGCAGCTCGCGGAGCTCGAACGCATGATGCGTGAGCACGAATCCGACTTTGCCGAAGCGCTCCAGGCCGACCTGCACAAGTGCAGCTTCGAGACGGCCCTCAGCGAGCTGGGATTCGTGACCAGCGAAGCGAAGTACGCGCGCAAGCGCCTGCGCGGCTGGGCCCGGCCGAAGCGCGTGTCGACACCGATGATGGCGCAGCCCGGCAGCAGTTACATCCAGCCCGAGCCCAAGGGCGTCGTGCTGATCATTGCGCCGTGGAATTACCCGCTGTCGATGGTCTGCGCCCCGCTCGTCGGCGCGATCGCGGCCGGCAACTGTGCCGTGCTGAAGCCTTCGGAAGTGACTGCGCACACCTCGGCCGCGCTGGCCCGCATCATCCCGCGGTACCTCGACAACGACGCGTTCGCAGTGATCGAGGGCGGCGTGCCCGAGACGACCGAGCTGCTGGAGCACCAGTACGATCACATCCTGTACACCGGCAACGAGCGCGTGGCGCGCATCGTCATGACCGCCGCGGCCAGGCACCTGACACCCGTCACGCTCGAACTGGGCGGCAAGAGCCCGTGCCTGATCGACAAGAGCGCGGACCTCGACGTCGCGGCGTCGCGGATCGCCTGGGGCAAGTTCATCAATGCCGGCCAGACGTGCGTCGCACCCGACCACGTGCTGGTGCACCGCGACGTGGCCACGCAGTTCACGACGATACTCGCAGCGAAGATCAAGGAGTTCTACGGCGACGATCCAAGCCAGAGCCCGGACTACTGCCGCATCGCGAGCGAACGCCACACGGCGCGGTTCGCGAAATTACTGGAGGGGCACACCATCCACACGGGCGGGCAGGTCGACGTCGCGAAGCGCTACGTGGCGCCGACGCTCGTGCTGGATCCTCCGCCCGACTCGGCGCTGATGCAGGAAGAAATTTTCGGGCCGGTGCTGCCGATCATCACGGTCGACGAGATGCACCACGCGATCAAGTTCGTGGCGGACAGACCAAAACCGCTGGCGCTGTACGTGTTCACGAAGAGCAAGGCGCTCGAGCAGGCCGTGCTCGACAAGCTGAGTGCGGGCAGCGTCTGCATCAACGACGCGGTGATCTTCATGATATCGCCGGAACTGCCGTTCGGCGGCATCGGCAACAGCGGCATGGGCCGCTACACGGGCTGGTACGGCTTCGAGACGTTCAGCCACATGAAGCCGGTGATGAAGCGCAGCTTCCGCTTCGACGCGCCGCTGCGTTATCCGCCATACAGCGACTTCAAGCGCAAAGTCATGGAGTGGGTGCGCTGAGGCGCAGGCGCGCGCGTCAGGGTGCGAGTGTGGCGGCATATGCCGCGACCGCAATCATGTCGTCCAGCTTCAGGTTAGCGACAACCGGCTGCATCGCCGCGCCTGCTGCACTCGACCGCGTGCCGGCTCTGAAGGACAGCAACTGGCGCAACAGGTAACTCGGCGAGCGTCCGGCCAGCGGCGGAATCGCTCCGCTGCCGCGCAGATCCGCGCCGTGACAGGTAACGCAGGCGATCGTCATGCCGTCCGCGCCCGTATCCGCCAACGACTCACCGCGCTCCAAGCTGCCGACCGGCACGTATGCGCGGTACGTCACGTTGGGATCGCGCCGCTCGTGCCGCCCGCTATCGACGGGCATTTCGATGAGACGAGCTCCCAGCGGCTCGTCACCGCCCCCTGGCACAGCGAAGTACATGAACCGGACTTCCTCGGTACGAGGCACGCGCGCCGACTCGATCACTTGCGTCTTGCGACGCATGGGCAGTTGCGAGAAGTAGGCGGCGGCCTCGGCAACTTCCGCCTCCGTCGCGCTTTCCGCTACCTGTTGCATGAGCTGCGACGGCCGGTCCGATCCGATCCGCGCGCGCTTGCGCACGTGGTTGCGCATGTCCGCCACCTGCGCGCGGATGTAGTCCGCGGGAAGACCAGCGAGCGCTGCATTTTCCGGCCGTCCCGTGCCGTCGGGCAGATGGCAGTACGCACAGGCGAGCGTGTCCGGCCGACGGCCCTGTGCGACGACCTTCGGCATCAGCGGATGGCGCTCCGGAAACCAGTCTGGTGCGACGAACAAGTCTTCGAGTTCTGCGCGCGTGTAGCGAATGCCACTGTCCGGGACGTGGAGCGGGACGACATCGTCGAACTTGTTGCCCGTGGGCGGTGGGTTGGTATAGCCGGGGAAAACCCACCCGGGGACCTCGAATCCTGGTTCCGCCGCCCGCGCGGTGGACAGCAATGCGGCCGAGAGCAGCAGCACGAGCAGGAGCGGGGTCAGACGACTTTGCCTTGTCACGCTCAGCGGTTCCGCGCGTGATACTCGGCGTTCGGCATCATGTCGATCGCTGTCGCCATGCGGTTCGACAGGTTGAAAAACGCTGCAACTGAAGCGATATCCCAGATGGAGCGCTCATCGAACCCCGCAGCACGTAGCGCCTGGCGATCTGACTCGACGATCGCATCGGGCGACACGGTCAGCTTGTGCGCGAAGTCGAGCATCGCACGGTGTCGCGCAGGCAACACCGCTGCCCGGTAATTCATGATCAGCAACTCGCCGAGCGCGGGATCGCCCGACAGCTCGCGCACGGCCTGCCCGTGCGCCACCTGGCAGTAGTAGCAACGATTCGCCGACGACACGACCACGGCGATCATCTCGCGTTCGAGCTTGCTGAGCGGCGACTCCTCGAGCATCAGCTCGTTGTAAAAACCGATGAAGGCACGCAGCTTCTTTTCGTCGAAGCTGTAGGCCGCGAGCACGTTCGGCATGAAACCGATCTTGTCGTCGCAGATGCGGAAGTATTTCTGCAGGTCCGGCGGGAGCGACTCGCGCGGCGGCACTGGCAGGTCCAGCGCCGTGACGTGCGAGGCCTGCGACGGGTAACGGCCTGGCGGCGATTGCTGGCTGTCCATGTATTGCTCCGCGAAAACAGTTGCCGTTGATGCGTGCCGCTGCGGACCGTCGTTACTGGTCGACGCGATCGACCGAGGTCTGGCCCGAGATGCGCGCACGGATGTGGGCCCACGACATGCCGATGCCCAGCAGCAAGCCGAGGCAACTCAGCACCACCCACGCCATCGTCGATTTGTCCGCCGTGGAGAGCCAGCCCTGCCGGACCATCCACCAGACGATCGCGGCGAACAGGGCGAGCAGCATCACGACGCCCACCGTGCCCATCGACGAGAATGTCGAACGGATGAAGAACAACCAGGCTCCGAGCAGCAGGATGCCGGCGATCACGACTATCGGCTGGATCGGCGTCAGGTTCTGCTGCAACCAGTGGTAGTACGAATGCCCGGTCGGGTTGAACGTCAGGAAGACGATCGCCAGCGAGAAGGCCACCCGGATGAACACGCTGCCCACATCAAATTCGTCGCTTTTTCCCTTCGCCATCTTGCTCTTAGCCCTTCTTGATTGAAGCTCACCCCTTGGGGTCAGCATCTTACAAGGAAGGGCAGGAAGGGCAGGACGCGCCGGAAGCGCCGGAGCCACCTCTCGCCTTCCTGTCCTTCCTGTCCTTCCTGTGCTTCCTGCCCTTCCTGCCCTTCCTGCCCTTCCTCACTGGATATCCATACAGTCGCTGCCTATAGTGGCCGCCCCATGCCGCTGACGAGCACCGCCTTTGCCAAGCTGAATCCGGCGCAACGCGAGGCGGTTGCGCACGGTGAAGCGCGCGCGGGTGGCGGCTTCACGGCCGCTCCGCTCCTGGTCATCGCCGGCGCCGGCACGGGCAAGACCAGCACGCTGGCGCATCGGGTCGCCCGGTTGCTGCTCGCCGGAGTGGCACCCGAGCGCATGCTGCTGCTCACGTTTACGCGTCGTGCCGCGCTCGAGATGACCCGCCGGGCCCAGCGCGTGATGGCCGAGGCATTGGCAGCGCAGGCCGGATCAGCGGCACGTGTGCCCGAAAACCTGCGCCTGCCCTGGTCTGGCACGTTTCACTCGATCGGCAATCGGCTCATTCGCGAGTACGCACTCCGGCTCGGCCTCGATCCGGCCTTCAGCGTGCTCGACCGCGGCGACGCGGCCGACCTCATGGACTTGGTGCGGCATCGGCTCGGCTTTTCAAAAACGGCGAAACGGTTCCCGCGCAAGGACACGTGCCTCGGAATCTACTCGCACCGCGTCAACACGCAGCGTCCCCTGCGCCACACGCTCGAGACGGCGTACCCCTGGTGTCTCGACTGGGAAGAGCAACTGACCGCGTTGTGTCGCGCTTACGTCGAAGCCAAGCTCGAACAGCAGGTGCTCGATTACGACGATCTGCTGTTGTACTGGCACGTCATGACCGCGGACCCGGCGCTCGCCGCGGAGATCGGCGTGCGTTTTGAGCACGTGCTGGTCGACGAGTACCAGGACACCAACGTCGTGCAGGCCGAGATCCTGCTGCGCATGAAACCGGACGGTGCCGGGCTTACGGTTGTCGGCGACGACGCGCAGGCCATTTATTCGTTCCGCGCTGCCTCGATCGAGAACATCCTGCAGTTCCCTGCAGCGTTCGCGCCGCCCGCGCGCGTCGTCACGCTCGAAGAGAATTACCGCTCCACGCAACCCGTGCTCGACGCGGCCAACGCCTTGATGGCCGAGGGCGGTCGGCAATACCGCAAGCAGTTGCGCAGCGTGCGCGGCCCGGGCGCCGTGCCACAGTACGTGACGGTGCTCGATGAGCAGGCGCAGGCGACCTTCGTCGCGGATTGCGTGCTGGAGGCGCGCGAACGCGGCGTGGACCTGCGCCGGCAGGCCGTGCTGTTTCGTAACTCGGATCACAGCGACGTGCTCGAACTCGAGCTCATGCGTCGCAACATCCCCTACGTGAAGTACGGCGGCCTCAAGTTCCTGGAGGCTGCGCACGTCAAGGACCTGCTCGCGGTGCTGCGCTGGGCCGACAACCCGCGCAACCGCATCGCCGCCTTCCGTGTCCTGCAATTGCTGCCCGGCATGGGTCCCGCCCATGCGCAGCGTGCATGCGAGGCGTTCGAAGCCGCGGGCTTTTCATGGCAGGCGCTTGCCGGGTATCCAGTACCGGCGGCGACGCGGGAAACGTGGGCGCCGCTCACGGCGCTGCTGCGTGAAATCGGGGCTGAGAACGCGCCCTGGGAAGGGCAGGTCGGTCGTGTGCGGCAGTGGTATGAGCCACAGCTCGAGCGCCTGTACGAAGTGGCTCAGGCGCGTCGGGGCGACCTTGACCAGCTCGAGCGCTTGAGTCAGCAGCACGTCTCACGCGAGTCGTTCGTCACGGAGCTGACACTCGATCCGCCGCAGGCAACGGGCGACCTGTCGGGCGATCCACTGCTCGACGAGGATTATCTCGTGCTGTCGACGGTGCATTCCGCAAAAGGCCAGGAGTGGGAGTCCGTCCACGTGCTCAACGTGACCGACGGCACCTTCCCCTCGGAGTTTTCAGCCGGTCGCGCCGAACTGCTCGAGGAGGAACGCCGGCTGCTGTACGTCGCGATGACGCGCGCGCGCTCCGAATTGCGGTTGATCGCGCCGGTGCGTTTTTACGTGACGCAGCAGCAGGGCATGGGAGATCGCTACGTGCATGGCGCGCGCAGCCGGTTTTTCTCGGAGCAGGTCATGCAGCGGTTCACACGCGTGACGGCTGGCGAAACTCGGGAACTGTGCGGCGCACAAAAGGCAGCCGAAGGCCCGCGCATCGACGTCGCGAACCGTTTGCGGGATATGTGGTAAGCAGGCGAATCGAACGATTCGCCTGCGAGCGCGCGATCCCGCCGCACCGCCCAGGGTGCTTCGAGCGCCAGGTAGAGAAGGCCGCAACCGCGAGGCTGCGGCCTTCAGCAGGCTTACTGGTACGGACGGGACCGGGCTCAGGCCTCAGCCCCGAACGGGGTTACCAGCGGCGCTGACCGACGCCGCCGCCACCGCCGCCACCGCCGTAGCCGCCGCCACCGCCGCCGCCACCACCGTAGCCGCCGCCACCGCCACCCGGACGGCCACCGCCGCCCGGACGACCGCCGCCGCCACCACCACCGCCGCCGGTGCGGGGACGATCCTGCGCTTCGTTGACACGCAAGGGACGGCCGCCCATGTTGAAGCCATTGAGCGCCTGCATGGCGCGCTGGGCATCAGCCTGCGGCATTTCGACGAAGCCGAACCCGCGCGGCCGGCCGGTCTCGCGGTCGGTCGGCAGGGCAACGGATTCGACGGTGCCGTGCTGGGCGAAGAGCTCGCGCACGTCGGGTTCCGTCGCTGTGAAAGGCAGGTTGCCCACGTAAATCTTGGTCATTCGAACATCCTCAGAAGTAACACTATCAAACCGGAACTCAGGCGTCATTGCCTGGCCGGCACTACTCAACACTCATCCAGACAGGGGTTCGCAGCCGAGCGGCGCTCTGCAAGACACGTACGGGCAACGATCGCGGCGCATCCTACCACACACCCCCAAAAACCAGCCCCGGGCAGCCCGCGAGGACAGCCGGATTGACCCGCACACACACACATGCCCCGTCGACGGCAGCATGCCGGAGCGGAAGCAGGACGGGCTGAAAGCCCTTGGGCGGAGTCGTCATGAAGTGGTCGGCACCAGGCGAAGTCGAGGATGGAATCCTGGAAACTCAGCTTGTTGAATTCGATTGTGTCTCGGTGCCGTTTCGCGCTGGGCGCTCAGTGGTCAATCTTTGACCATGCGCAGAATGTACTTGCACATTCGGGGTCGTGCAACCTAAATCGTTGATGCGGCGCACAAAAGATCGGCGAGGCCCCATCAATGGGTGCAGTGGGACCGCCCGGGCGCGACGGTCAAGGACGAGCGCGGGCGATCCAGTATTCGACGGTGCGCAGGTTGCTCCAGAACGATGCATTGTCGTTCCAGGCCTGCGCGAGCACGTCGACGGGCACACTCGCGAGCGTGGGCGAGCCGGTCAAAACGCGGGCGAGTTCACGCGGCAGCGAAGGACGCGGATCGAGCGATTCTTCCAACATGGGTTGTGGCTCTCTGGCGGTGTCACGACATTCCACGCGGCCCGCATGAAAGGCCAATGAACGGAGCGTGAACCTTCGATGACTTCACCGTTGCTCATGGCAGGGCAGCGCGACGGAGTGCTAACGTGCGCGGTTGCCTACACAGGGTAATCTTCCATGGAAGCGTTCCTCGTCGCGACCGGCGTCGTCGCGCTTGCCGAGATCGGCGACAAGACACAATTGCTCGCGCTGGTGCTCGCGGCAAAGTACCGCAAGCCCGTGCCGATCATCCTCGGCATCCTGGTCGCCACGCTGGTCAACCACGCGCTTGCGGGCGTGGCCGGGGCATGGATCTCAGCGTGGGTCGGACCAACGGCAATGCGCTGGATTCTCGGCATGTCGTTCATCGCGATGGCCGCATGGACGCTGGTTCCGGACAAGTACGACGAAAACAAAGAGCAAACCGCGGCGCCGAAGTTCGGCGTCTTCGGCACCACGGTCGTTGCATTTTTCCTGCTGGAAATGGGCGACAAGACGCAGATCGCCACGGTCGCGCTGGCTGCGAAATACAGCTCGCTGGTCGCCGTGGTGGCCGGCACTACGCTCGGCATGATGCTCGCCAACGTGCCCGCCGTGCTGCTGGGTGAGGTGGCTGCGAAAAAACTGCCGATGCACATCGTCCACCGGATCGCGGCCGCCATTTTCTTCGTGCTCGGTGTCTCGGTGCTGCTCGGCTTCGGATCCCTCGACTAATCCAGGTTACGACGCGAGCCTCGCGGCACGAGCCTCACGCGGCGACTTTACCGGGACGGTCGACGCCCAGCTTGGCGCGCACATACTGCATGAATGCGCGGCACCTGGCCGGCAGCCAGCGAACCCGCGCGCCGCCCGGATCCAATGGCGCGTGCGGCAGCAGCAGCATCAGGGCCAGGTACACGAGCACCATGGCACCCCCCGTTCCGAGCAACATGAGTACGGCAATGACTCGCAGCAGCGTGACGTCCAACCGGAAATAGCGGGCGAGCCCCAGACAGACGCCGCTGATCACCGCGCCCTCGCTGAATTGCTGCAATAGCCGCGGCGACGGCTCGCGCGACATCGTCGCTGACGGCGCAGCGACTCCATCGCCCGGCGCCTGCACGGAACCGATCTCTTCGAGGGCGGGTGCCAGTTCCGCCAGCGTGACGACAATTTGCCCCGGACCCAGCCGGCGAATGCACTGGTCCGCCACGGCCTGCTCGAGATCGGCGAGAATTTCCTGCGGATCCGGATCGCCCTCGAGCAGACTCGTCGACTCGGCGAGGTAACGTTCGAGGCGAGCATGTGCCGCGTCGTCGAACTGGAGGACGCTGCGATTGAGACGGACGGTCGTTGCGATGCGTTGCATGGTTCAGTGTCCGAAATCCGCGATCGTGCGGTTGATCAGGTTCCAGTAGTCGTCGAGCGCCGCGAGCTGGGCGCGACCGGTCGCCGTAAGCCGGTAATACTTGCGCGGCGGTCCCGCTTCCGATTCCTGCCACTCGTACTGCACGAGGTCCTCGCGGCGCAGCTTGCTGAGCAACGGGTAGAGCGTGCCTTCCTGGGTGGCGAATTCCGTCCCGGCAAGCTGGCGCAGGATGTCGGGCACGTAAATGCTCTGCGCCCCCACGATTTTCAGCACGAGGAATTCGAGCAGTCCCTTGCGGATCGGAGCCAGCTTCGATTCGGCAGCCATTTGTTTCGCCAGTCAGGTACCTTGTTGAACAACAGTACCTGATTTGACAAAGCCCGTAAAGGGCGAGTCCGCACTAGGTTTCGAGGTACGTGTAGCCAGCCAGTTCCGCCTCGTAAAAGCGGCGCATGGCCTGGCTTTCCGGGAGCGTGATGCGGCCTTCCCTTACGGCGCGCTCGCAGTCGCGCGCGAACTGCGGCACCAGGCGTTCGACGTCGTACTGCATGTAACGCAGCACCTCGTTCGCCGAGTCGCCCTTGACTGTCTCCTCGATCCACCAGCCGCCTTCGTCGTGCAGTTTGATGTGCACGACGTGCGTGTCCCCGAACAGGTTGTGCAGGTCGCCCAGCGTCTCCTGGTACGCGCCCACCAGGAAAATCGCGAGGTAATACGGCTGGCCCGGCTGCAGGTCGTGCAGTTCGAGCGACCGCTTGGTCTCGCGCAGGCTCACGAAATGATCGATTTTGCCGTCGGAGTCGCACGTGATGTCGGCGAGCACGCCCGTGCGCGCGGGCCGCTCGTCGAGACGGTGCACCGGCATGATCGGGAACAGCTGGTCGATGGCCCAGCTGTCGGGCAACGACTGGAATATCGACAGGTTGCAGAAATAGATGTCGCTCAGGATCGTCTCGAGGCCCTCGAGTTCTTCGGGCACCGAGTCCAGCTTGCGGCACAGATCGCGAATCTTCGCGCACGTCGCCCAATACAGACGCTCGACGAGACCACGCGCTTCGAGTCCCAGGTAGCCGACGCTGAACATCTGCAGCGCCTGCTCGCGCGCCTGCAGTGCGTCGTGATAGCACTCGACGACGCGGCGCTCGGAGACGGAGCGGTACGCGTCCATGAGGTCCTTGACCGGCTGCGGCATGTCCTTCGCGCGCACCATCTGCTCATCGACGTCGTTCACGCGGAAGCGGTCGAGCTGCGAACTACCGAGCACGTCGCAGATCAGCAGGCTGTGATGCGCGGCAATCGCGCGGCCCGATTCGCTGACGATGATTGGATGCTCGATGCCGCGTGCGTTGCAGACGTTGGCGATGCGGTAGACCACGTCGCTCGCGTATTCGGCCAGCGTGTAGTTCATCGACGATTCGTAGTTGGTGCGGCTGCCGTCGTAGTCGACGCCGAGTCCGCCTCCGATGTCGATGTACTGCAGGCCGGCGCCCATCTGCTTGAGTTCGGCGTACACATGCGCAAGTTCTGTCACCGCGTCCTTGACGCGGCGGATGTCCTGCAGCTGGCTGCCCGGGTGGCAGTGCACGAGTTGCAGGCAATCCTCCATGCCTTGCTCCTTGAGCACCGCGAAGAGGTCGAGGATTTCAGTGACGAACAGGCCGAACTTGCTCTTCTCGCCCGAGGATTCACGCCAGCGGCCAGCGCCCTCGCTCGCAAGCTTCACGCGCACGCCGATGCGCGGTCGGACGTCGTACGTCTTGGCGTGGCGCAGGATCAGCGCCAGCTCCGAAAAGTTCTCGACGACCGGGATGATCGTGCGGCCGAGCTTGGCGGCGAGCATCACGGCCTCGATGTAGCTGTCGTCCTTGAAGCCGTTGCAGATGATCAGCCGCTCGGATTCGCCTTCGGTCAGGGCCATGACCGCAAGCAGCTCCGGCTTCGAGCCCACCTCGAGGCCAAAGCCGAACTCGCGGCCATAGCCGTAAATTTCCTCGACGACGAGACGCTGCTGGTTGACCTTGATGGGAAACACGGCGCAGTAACGGTTCTTGTATTCGTTCTCGGCGATCGCAGTGGCGAACGCGTCGCGCATGCGCGTGAGACGGTGCCGCAGGATGTCCGAGAAGCGCACCACCACGGGCGTGGAGAGGTCGCGTGCGGCGAGGCCCGTGACCACTTCGTGCAGGTCGATCTCACGGCCTTCGGTCCAGTCGGGACGCACGACGGCATGGCCGGCTGCGTTGATGCCGAAGTAGCCGTTACCCCAGGCATTGACGCCGTACAGGTCGAGCGAGTCCTCGACGCTCCAGGGGCCGGTGTAACCAGTCGTCATCGTCGTCTTGCGTTCTGGGTTTTCCACTGCTTGGGTCGATCCACCTGTGTTGTTGAGGAGCGGCGCTGCGGCCGGGAAAAAAGAGGCGCGCACGATAGACAGTAAGGAGGGCTACGTAAAGGTCAGGAAGGTCAGGAAGGTCAGGAAGGGCAGGAAGCGCAGGAAGGGCAGGAAGCGCAGGAAGGGCAGGAAGCGCAGGAAGCGCAGGAAGCGCAGGAAGCGCAGGAAGGTACAGCGCGCACCTCGGGCACTTCCGGTCCTTCCGGTCCTTCCCGCGCTTCCTGCCCTTCCTGCCCTTCCTGCCCTTACCCGCGCGCCACCTGGCGAGCGGGGTCCCGCGACCACTCGCTCCAGCTGCCTGGATACAGCCGCGCGCCTGGCAAGCCTGCGTACTCCATCGCGAGCAGCAAATGGCAGGCCGTGACGCCCGACCCGCACATCGTGATCGCCTCGGTCGGGGCAACGGGGCCCAACGTTCGCAGGAAGGCCTCGGCAAGCTGGTCGGGCGGCAGGAATCGGCCATCAGCGCCATTGAGCCCCAACGCGGGATGGTTGCACGCGCCGGGCACGTGACCCGCGACCGGATCGATGGGCTCCACCTCGCCGCGAAAACGTTCGGGTGCGCGCGCATCGAGCACACGCCGCTCCGGGTCGAGCGCAGCGGCCTGCGTCGTGTCCGCGTCCACCCAGCAGTGCTCGTTGACCGGCTCCGCTGGCGTGAAGGTTCCGGCCGGACGCAAGCCGGGCGGATCAGTCGTGACCGACAAACCGAGCTGTGTCCAACGACGCAGGCCGCCGTTCAGCACGGCGACATGCCGGTGGCCGAGCCACTTCGATGCCATCCACCAGAATCGCGCAGCCCACATGCCGCTCGCGTCGTCGTAGGCAAGCAGCCGCGAATCGTCGTTGACGCCCCAGCGTCGCAAGCGCGCTGCGAATTCATCCGCAGCGGGCAACGGGTGCCGGCCCGAGACAGCAGTGGTCGGGCCCGCGAGGTCGTGATGGAGGTCTGCGTGCACGGCACCGGGCAGATGGCCGTGCGCCCACGCATGGCGCCCCGCGTCAGGTCGCGCCAGCTCGTAGCGGCAATCAAACAGCAGTAAGCGCGGATCGTCGGGCAGTTGCCGGGCCAGCTGCTCTGCACTTACGAGGGTTTCCCATGTCATCGTCGATTCCTCCGTGGGTGGCAGTACAATCCCGATGCACGAGCGCCGCAAGAGGCGGGGCGGAGAACTTATGGCCATCGAGATTTACTGGGGCAGCGGCAGCCCGTATTCATGGCGCGTCCTGCTGGCCCTGGAGTACAAGCAGCTGGCGTACGACTCGCACCAGTTGCAGTTCTCCAAGCAGGAGCACAAGTCGCCGCAGTTGCTCCGCATGAACCCGCGCGGCCGCGTGCCGGTGCTCAAGGACGGCGACTACGTGGTGTACGAGTCGCTCGCTTGCCTGCTGTACCTCGACCGCAGGTATCCCGACTACCCGCTATTCGGCACGTCCGCCGAGGAAGCGGGCACGATCATGCGCGTGATCTGCGAGTACCAGGGCTACGCGGAGCAGCACGTCACGCAGATCGTCTCTGCCGTGTTTCTCGACCAGCTCGATCAGATGGCGGAGGAAGTCACCAAGGCCATGCACATCGTGGCCGGCGAGGCCCGCACGATCGAAGGCCGCCTGAGCACGTCCGACTGGCTCGTGGGCGAGCAGCCTTCGGCAGCGGACCTGACCGTATTCCCCGGCATCATGCTGTTGCGGCGAGCCATGGAAAAGCGCGAAGCGGGCGACCTGCGCTCCCGCTTTCTGCCCATGGAAAGCACCTATCCCGCGATTGCGCGCTGGATGCAACGCGTGGAGCAGTTGCCCGGTTACGACCGCACTTACCCGCCGCACTGGCGCGACACGGCGACGCGCGGGTGACGGCCTGCGGTTAGGTTAAACTAGGCCGCTAGCCGCCTGGTCCGGGCCGGCGATGCAGGAATCCCGAACGAGAAATCATGACCAGCTATCCCGTGCACGTCGTCTTCCCTGGCCGCCTCGTCTTCGTTGGCTTCGGCAGCATTGGCCAGGGTGTGTTGCCCCTGATCCTGCGACATGTGGGCATCAAGGCGGACCAGATCACGATCGTCACGGCGGACGAGGCGGGCGAAAGGATCGCGCAGGAGTACGGCGTGCGCTTCGTGAAGCAGGCGCTGACCCGCGGCAATTTCAAGACGGTGCTCGACCCGATCGTGGGCCGGGGCGACTTCCTGCTGAACCTGTCGGTGGACGTATCTTCGCTGGCACTGGTCAAGTTCTGCTGGGAAAAAGGCTCGCTGTATCTCGATACGTGCATCGAGCCCTGGCCGGGCGGTTACACCGATCCCGCCGTGGTGCCGGCCAAGCGCACCAACTACGCGCTGCGCGAAGAAGCGCTGACCCTCAAGGACTCGAAGCAGCGCGCGCCGACGGCGTTGCTCACCCATGGGGCCAACCCAGGCCTGGTGTCGCACCTGGTCAAGCAGGCGCTGCTCAACGTCGCGGCGGACACCGGAGTGGAAACAGCCGAACCCGGCAATCGCGCGGAGTGGGCTGCGCTTGCCCACAAGCTCGGCGTCAAGGTCATCCACATCGCGGAGCGTGACACGCAGGTCGGCACGCACCCGAAAAAAACCAATGAGTTCGTCAACACGTGGTCCGTGGACGGCTTCGTCGGCGAAGGCTGCCAGCCCGCCGAGCTCGGCTGGGGCTCGCACGAAAAGAACTGGCCGCGGGACGGCAAGAAGCACGACTTCGGCCGCGGCAGCGCGATTTACCTGATGCAGCCTGGCGCGGCGACGCGCGTGCGCACGTGGACGCCCAAAGCAGGCCCGTTCCATGGGTTCCTGATCACGCACGGCGAGTCGATCTCGATTTCCGACTACCTCACGGTGAAGAAGGGCGAGCAGGTCGTCTACCGCCCCACGGTGCACTACGCCTATCACCCCAGCGATGCGGCCGTGGTGTCGGTGCACGAACTGGCGGGGCGCAACTGGCGCATGCAGGACAGCAAGCGAATCATGCTGGACGAAATCGTGCAGGGCTCCGATGAACTCGGCGTGCTGCTCGCGGGCCACAAGAAGAATGCCTACTGGTACGGCTCGCGACTTTCGGTGCAGGAAGCCCGCGGCCTCGCGCCGCACAACAGCGCGACCTCGTTGCAGGTCACGGTTTCGACGCTTGCAGGCCTGATCTGGGCGATCGAGAACCCGAACAGCGGCATCGTCGAGCCGGACGACATCGACTACAAGCGCATCCTCGAAATCTGCATGCCATACCTGGGCACCGTCGCGGGCGAGTACTCCGAGTGGCACCCGCTCGTGGATCGCAGCCGCATGTTCCCTGAAGACCTCGACGAAACCGATCCCTGGCAGTTCAAGAACATCCGCGTGGTGTGACCACGACTCTCTTAAAAGGCGAGGGCGGCTGTTGCTGCGGCGCAATTCGTTATCGCTTCGCGCTGCCGCCGCTCTGGGTCGCCCACTGCCATTGCACGATGTGCCGCCGTGCACAGGGCGCCGCCTTCGTCACGTGGGTCGGCGTGGACGGGGAAAAGTTCGAATTGCTGGGCGAAGAAGCCGGGCGCCTGCGCAGCTTTCGCTCGTCACCCGCAGCCACCCGCAGCTTCTGCGGACGTTGCGGCACGCCTTTGTTCTTCGAATCTGCTCGCTGGCCCGGTGAGTTGCACATCACGCTGGCCAGCATCGAACCGGCCGTGGCCGCAAAACTCGCGCCGCAGGCACACGTCCACTGGGCGGATCGAGTGGCGTGGATCGGCGACATCCACGATGGCCTGCCGCGTCACGAGGCCACCGGTTCGTCATAGCGAATCGCGACGATGGCGTACGCACGACGCCCGCCAGGGATATCGATCACGACCTCTTCGTCGAGGCGCTTGCCCAGCAGCGCCCGCGCCAGCGGCGAATCCATGCTGACGTAACGACGCGCGGGATCGATCTCGTCGGGGCCCACGATGCGGAACTCCGTCTCGTCGCCGCTCTCGTCTTCAACCTGGACCCACGCGCCGAAGAACACGCGGCTGCGATCATCGGGCGGGCGCGACACGACGATCATGCCCTCGAGACGTTTGCGCAGGAACCGCACGCGCCGATCGATCTCGCGCAGTTGTCGTTTGCCGTAGATGTATTCGGCGTTCTCGGAACGGTCGCCCTGAGCGGCCGCTTCCTGCACAGCCTTCGTGACCTGGGGGCGCAAGACCCGCCACAGCTCGTCGAGCTCCGCGCGCAGGCGCCGTTCCCCTTCGGGTGTGGAGTACTGCGAACCTGGCACGGTCGGTTTTCGGTAACGGGTCATGTTTTCTGCAGGGTTCTGCCAGGCGCCAGCATAGTGTGCGCACGGTCACGGAATGCGCGGGATCGGGCGCGTAGCTTGCCGTCCATGGCCATCAAGTTCTACGCCCACTTTCTCGTCGAGCAACCGCAACCGCGCGGGCTGGAGGAATTCCGCGGCGTGGTCGAACTCGATGGCCAGCCGCGCCTCAGCAAGGGTCTCAAGGAAGCGACGCGCATCATTGCGCGTAACTTCGGCCGTGCGCAGCAGGACGTCAAGGTCCTGCAATGGGCGCGCCTGCACTGAGCGCGTCACAAGGTTCCCCTGGCGGACTTTTCCCTTCCCTTCAATTAAAGTCCGCTACCTCAGCCCCGGGTCACAAGCCCGGGGCTTTTTTTATTCCACGATGTAGTCCTTTCACCAGCCACTGTCAGGCAATCGGATGTCATCGACTCCCCAGCAATGACGCCTGGGAAACTCATGCGGTTGTGGCATACAAGGAAGTACGAATCCAGGCAGCGAATCAGTATGGAGTCCCGTCATGGAACGACACGAAAGGAAAGCCTTGCGGCATGTCTTCGCAGCTGGCTTTGCGCTGGCGTTTGCCGCGACTGCGGCCTCGGCCGGCGCGACAGAGCCATTCAAGCTCACGAATATCCACTTCGAAGCGAACGCATCGGCCTGCGACATGGGCGTGCAGATGAGCTTCGACACCGACGGCCTGTCCGAGGGCTCAGTCAAGGATCCGCACGGCCAGATCGTCTACCAGTTCGGAGCGAGCGGCGGACGCGACGTGACTCATGACATAACGGAAGGCTTCCAGGAGCGAGTGGAGCCGCAGATCATTGATCTAAGACGTGCGCTCGGCTGCGAGCGCGACGAGGGCGAACCGATCATCTGGCTCACGGGGCTCCTGTCCGCCTGGCCCGAAGGAAGATACATTTTCACGGGCTCCAGCGGAGACACGAACTACAGGGGCTTTGCCCCGCTGTCGCATAAGGTCCCAGCTGGCCCGAGGATCTTGACGCCCGCCGACGGAGCCGTGGTTCCGACCGCGGAGAATCTTTTGATCCGATGGGCAAAGGTGACGGAACCCCTCCTGCCGGAACTGGGGCCTGTGAATGTCGTCGGATATCACGTCGTCATCGCCGACATTACGAATTCCGAGCCCTACCCACCTGGCAAGATTCCCGCGCAGTTTGACGTTGACCTCCCCGCGGTCCCGACCAGCGTTCTGGTGCCGAGGCAATTCCTGCGAGCGGGTCGAATCTATGAGTTCGAGGTGCTGGCCACCGAAGCCGGGGGCAACCAGACGATCAGTGAGGGTGGCGTCTTCTGCACGCAGCCGATCACACGGGCGGATTGCATAAAGCCCGACTAGGATCTGCGACTGGGCCACGATGGCAAGCAGCTGAGGTATCTTCCGCTGCTTGCAACCCTCCGCCCGCTTGCCACCCTGCACCCATCGCCCACCATGTCCGGGCTGTCCGCGCTATGGCGAAACCGGCATTGCAGGGTCCGCGCTTGCGGCGTTGCAGGCTCTGGCGACGGCGCACGGCATCGCGAACTTGCCGGTCACGAGTGGCGCAGCCAGCGGATTTCGCCAGCGCGCGCGGCTCGCGGTTCGAGGCAGACCCGGTGCACCGAAGCTCGGCATGTTTGAACTGGGCTCGCATCGCGTCGTCACGATTCCGAACTGCGTCATCCATGACCCGCTGATCAATCGTGTGGCCGCAGTGGTGCGCCGTGCGCTCGTCGATGCGGACGTGCCGCCTTATGTCGAGGCAACCCACCGCGGCGTCGCCCGCTACCTGCAAGTGGTCGTGGAGCGATCGACGGGCACGGCGCAGGTGGTGCTCGTCGGCAACTCGCCGACCGCTGAACCGATGGCGGCTGAGCTCGATTTGATCCGTGACCGACTGGGTGACGAGCTGCACAGCCTGTGGTTCAACTCGCAGTGCGAACGCACCAACGTCATCCTCGGGACGAACTTCGAACATTGGTGCGGTCCCGAGACCGTGGTCGAGCATTTCGGCGGCGCGGCCGTGCACTATCCACCCGGAGCGTTCGGCCAGAACAACCTCGAGGTCGCCGAGCGCATCGTTGGCCACGTGCGAGATCGCGTGCCACACGGCAGCACCGTCGCAGAGTTTTACGCCGGGGTCGGCGCGATCGGCCTGTCGCTGCTGGATCGCGTGCAGCGCATCCACCTGAATGAAGTGGCGCCGCATTCATTGCATGGCTTGTCACTCGGCCTCGCGGCACTCGATGCCGTCACTCGTGCGAAGGTGCAGGTAGTGACCGGGCCGGCGGCCACGCACGTTGCGATGGCGAGCGGGGTTGACGTCGTCATCGCCGATCCTCCGCGCAAGGGGCTCGATGCGGAGGTCAAGGCGCAACTCGTCGCGCAACCGCCACAGCGCTTCATCTACGTGAGTTGCGGTCTTGCCTCGTTCGTCACCGATACCGCGCAACTGACCAGTGGCGGCACGTTGCGGCTCACCGAGCTGCACGCGTTCAACCTGATGCCCTATACGGAGCACGTCGAGACTGTCGCTTGTTTCGAGCGGGCGTGACGAGCCGCAAACAATTCACTCGCAAGCGACCCTAGACGTCGCCGATCCGCAGCACCGCGATCGCCACGCGGACTTCGATCAGAAAGCTCACGAAGGCGGCGACGAGAGCACCCATCGCGAGCACGAACAGCGCTGCCAGCGGCACCGCAAGATTCAATGGAATGAAGGTGCTCGAAAAAAGCAGCGCGATCACAATGGCGACGAGTAATGCGGCGATGGTGCCCAGCGTGATCGATATATTGATGTAGCGCGCGCGCGTGGCCAGCGCGCCCAGCTGGCTACGAATGCGCTCCGGATCGCGTGCCTCGGGCAGCCGCAATTCCTTTTCCATGTTGCGCGCGCGATCGACGATGCGCGCGAGCCGGCTCGCCAGCACGCCCAAAAACACCCAGATACCGGACAGCAGGAACACGGGCGCCAGCGCGAGCTGGATCGCATGTGCAATGTCGACGACTTCGATTCCATCCACGGCGCGGTATCCTGCTGGAGAAGCGGTGATTGTAAGCGTCTGCACATTGCGGCGTGTGGCCGGCTCCCGCACCATTCGCTCATGACGGCAACGTTCAAGGATCATTTCTCACGACAGGCCGCGGACTACAGCCGGTATCGACCGAGCTACCCGCCGGAACTGATCGCATGGATCGCATCGCGGGCCCCCGACCTCGCGCTGGCAGTCGATTGCGCCACGGGCAACGGCCAGGCGGCGGTTGCCCTGGCCGAACACTTCGATGCCGTGCTCGCGGTCGATGGCAGCCGTGCCCAACTCGAACGCGCGCAACCACATCCGCGGGTGCGGTATGAATGCGCGATGGCAGAACACCTGCCCGTGCCCGACCTGTCCGTGTCGCTGGTCGCTGCTGCACAGGCCGTGCATTGGTTTGATTTCGCGCGTTTCCACGCCGAATGCCGTCGCGTGCTGCGGCCGGGTGGCGTGCTCGCGGTGTGGACGTACGAAAGATTTCGCGCAGGGAACGGGATCGATGCCGTCATGGACCGGTTCTACGACGACGTGATCGGTCCGTACTGGCCGGCGGAGCGGCGCTATGTCGACGCGGCCTATGCGACGCTGCCCTTTCCGTGGCCCGAAGAACGCGCGCCCGAGTTCAGCCTCGCGACCGATTGGACCCTCGAGCAGGTGATGGGGTACCTGGCGACGTGGTCTGCCGTGCAGCGTTGCCGCGACGCAAACCCTGGCGACGACCCCTTGCCGGACCTCGAGGCCGAGCTCGCCACGCTTTGGCGTGCAGACGGCACACTTCGTCTCCACTGGCCGGTCCACCTCAGGCTCGGGCGCAACTGATCTGGCTTACGCACGTATTTGAAGGAGCGGCTGTGCACCACGATTCGGGCCACTTATGTCAAACACGTCGCCCGCGTTTTCGGGGCTTGGAAACACGCACGAGGCAATGCTGCGTCGCAGCTTGACGCTGTCGAACAGTCGGGAGCAATTTCGGCGTACTTGCACATCGGCCAGGACCGGCCAGACGTCAGGGGAAAGTGTAGCGAAGGATTGTGCAACACACGTCGGGCGCCTCGACCATTCGAGGTCGACGGGACGGACCCGACCCAACTCAGAAGGATCAGGGGAAAAAAATGTATGCAATTACTCATGATCGCCGGCCAACCGCTGGCGTCGGCGCAACGTGTTCGCGTTTTTTACGTGCATCGTGCCTCACCATCCTGGGCGGCGCGGGGCTGCTGGCGGGACTGACCGCCGAAGCGGCAGACTGCCCGGTCGTGGCCTCAGGCCTGCGGGATCCGATTGGCAGCGTGATCACCAACCAGGGCAACCTGCTGGTGTCCGAGACAGGCATTGCGAACGTTCCAGCTTCCGGCCGGATTTCCATCGTCGGTCCAGCCGGTACGCGCAGGACCCTGCTCGACGGGCTGCCCCAGGGAACCAATGCAGCGGGAGCCAACGCGTCAGGGCCAAATGCGATCACGATGCGCGGGCGCACCGTGTACGTCGCAATCGGCCAGGGCGACACGGTGATCCCGGGACCTGTGGCGGGAACCGCCGTGCCGAACCCCAACGTCTCATCGCAACTTTTCAGTTCGGTGCTTGCCATCCACCTCAGTGCAGCTGCCGAGAAGACGACTCGTGGCTTTACGCTGAGTACGCAGGACCAACTTACCCTGGCGGGCGGTGGCCGCGTGACGTTGTCGAACAGGGGCGGCGACAGGCTGATGATAGAACTGGTCGTGAATT
Source organism: Gammaproteobacteria bacterium (assembly GCA_031404015.1). Taxonomy (GTDB): domain Bacteria; phylum Pseudomonadota; class Gammaproteobacteria; order Steroidobacterales; family Steroidobacteraceae; genus RPQJ01. Next base: position 23,530 of record JANNGT010000121.1, read on the forward strand.
TTCCTGACTACGTCAGCGAGCCATTACAGAATTTCGCCGGCAACGTGCGCAACTCGAACCCGTTCGACATGGTCTTGGTCGACGACCAGATGTTTGTCACGAACGGCGGCTTGAACAAGCTGTACAAGGTTGACCTGAATTCGGGGGCATATGCCGACCTGGCGGTCTTCGGCAGGATTCCCAACCTGCCAGGGGCCGCGGGCCCGCCGTCGGTCGAGGCAGTACCGACGGGTCTCACCTATTCTAACGGTGCGGTGCTCGTCTCACTGCTCTCGGGTGGTCCGTTCCTGCCCGGTCTCTCCAGGGTCAAGGCCGTCGACCCTGTCACCGGCGCCCAGGCGGACTTCCTGACCGGCTTGCGCACTTCGATCGACGTCCTGCCGCTGCGGGAGGGCCCCAACACTGCGTATCTGGCGTTGGAGAACAACTTCGCTCCCGCACCACCGTTCCCGCCAACCGGTGCAGCGATCAAGCGCTTCGAGGCGCCGGGCGCAGCGTCCGTCGCCGTGAATGGCTGCACGCTGGATCGTCCGACATCGATGTCGCGTGACCCGAAGAGCGGCACGATGTACGCGACGGAATTGCTGCGGGGAACGGTCGTCAGGGTTCCGCTGAACTGACGCAACCGTCACGGGACCGCTGTCGGAGCGGTCCCGCATTCCCGGTCGACGGTTTGCCGCGAATACGTCATCGCGGCGAGCCGTTGCCCGGGTTAAATCTGCTAAGGTCGCGTTCGTTCCAGGGGTGGGGCGGTCGATCAATCAAGGAGAACGTTCCGATGCGAGCCTTGCAAGCGATTCTGTTGGCGACGGTGGCAATGCTGCTGTCTGGCTGTGGTTACAACACGATCCAGGTCCAGGACGAGTCGACGAAGTCGGCGTGGTCCGAGGTCGTCAACCAGTACCAGCGTCGCGCCGACCTGATTCCGAACCTGGTCAACACGGTCAAGGGCTTTGCCGCGCAGGAGCAGGCCGTGCTCATCGGTGTGACCGAGGCGCGCGCCCGGGCGACGCAGGTGCAGGTGAATGCCGACGACCCTGCGTCACTGCAACAGTTCCAGGCTGCGCAGGGTGAAGTGTCGAGCGCGTTGGCCCGCCTGATGGTCGTGGTCGAGAGATACCCGGAGCTCAAGTCCAACCAGAATTTCCTGGACCTGCAGGCGCAGCTCGAGGGCACCGAGAACCGGATCACCG
>JANNGT010000122.1:0-37027 GCA_031404015.1 Gammaproteobacteria bacterium
GCTAACGACGATTTCTCGATGCAGGATCGCGATCTGTCCTGCCGGCCCGCCGAACGAGACGAACCCGAGCCGGGCCCAGAATCGCGCCGCTTCGGCGAAAGTCGGTGCCGGCTCGACCACGCTATCGTCGCGGCGCGGCGCCGTCAGAACATTTCCGTCGCGTTGGGTTCGGCGGTCGGATGCGTCGAGATGCGCGACTCGATGAAGTCGCCGGTGATCATCTCGTCATAGGCTTGCCCCGGCCCGACCATCGGGTACACGCCCGCCTCGGTGTCGATGATCACTTCGAGGAACGCGGGTCCCTGGAACTCGATGAACTCCTTGACGACGCGCGTGACATCGGCCTTGCGCTCGAGTCGCACGGCGAACTGATAGCCGTCCGCCTTGGCCGCCGCGACGAAATCCTTCTTGTGCAGCGACTTGTCGCTGGCCGACAGCCGGCCCTTGAAGAACAGCTTCTGCCACTGCTTGACCATGCCGTCGCCGAAGTTGTTCAGCACGACCACCTTGATCGGCAGATCGTACGTCGTGACCGTCTCGAGCTCGCCAAGGTTCATGCGGATGCTGGCGTCGCCATCGATGTCGATCACGAGTTTGTCGCGCCGTGCGAACTGCGCGCCGATGGCGGCGGGCAGGCCGAAGCCCATCGTGCCCATGCTGCCCGAGGTCAGCCACAGGCGCGGCTCGCGGAAATCGAAATACTGCGCGGCCCACATCTGGTGCTGGCCCACGCCGGTCGCGATCACGGCTTCGCCACGCGTCAGCCGGTTGATCTCCTCAATCACGTAATAGGGCTGGATCAGCTCGCTGTCGCGGTCGTAGTTCATCGCGTGATGACGCTTCAGTTCGGCCACGTGCGCGTGCCACGACGACCAGTCGCGCGCGAAGGCCGTGGCCTTGCCGTGCGCGCGCAGCCTCTCGAGCGCTGGGCGCATCAGGCCGACGTGGCTCCACTGCACGCGCTTGACCTTGTTGATCTCGGACGCGTCCACGTCCAGGTGGGCGATCCGTTTGGCGTTGCGCGCGAACTTCGTCGGGACACCGGCGACGCGATCATCGAAGCGCGCGCCGATGCAGAGCAGGAAGTCACAGTCCTCGACCGCGTAATTCGCAAACGCCGTGCCGTGCATGCCGAGCATGTGCAGCGAGAGCGGATCGGTGGTGTCGAAGACGCCGATGCCCATCAACGTCGTCACGACGGGAATGCCGAACTCCTGCGCGAACGCGCGCAACGCTACGGCCGAGTCGCTGTGGTTGACGCCGCCGCCCGCGTAGATCAGCGGCTTTTCTGCCTCGCCCAGCATCTGGAACAGCCTGGTCGCGTGCTCGTCGTCGATTGCCCGTGCCCGCAGGGCCTGCATGCGCGAGCGATAGCCGCGGATCGGCAGGAGCCCACTGCCCACGAAATGGCCTTGCCAGTTCTGCACGTCCTTCGGGATGTCGATCACGACCGGACCGGGGCGGCCCGAGCGCGCGATCTCGAACGCGGTGCGCACCGTGGCTTCGAGCTTCGCGGGATCGGTGACGAGGAAGCAGTGCTTCGCAACCGCGCCCATGATGTTGGAGACGGGCGCTTCCTGGAACGCGTCGGTGCCGATGGCCGCCGTGCCCACCTGGCCGCAGATCACGACGATGGGCACCGAGTCGGCCGCGCAATCACGCACCGGCGTGACGGTGTTGGTGGCGCCGGGACCCGACGTCACGACGCACACGCCCACCTTGCCGCTCGCGCGCGCGTAGCCTGCAGCCATGAAGCCGGCGCCCTGCTCGTTCGCGGGCACGATCAACGGCATGGGCTGCGCGGCGGAGGCCAGCTTCGACTGCTGGTCGTTGTGGCGGAAGATCGCGTCGTACGTCGGCAGTATCGCGCCGCCGCTGTAGCCGAAAATGGTGTCGACGCCTTCGTCCGCCAGGACCTGCACGATGATTTCGGCGCCGCTCATGGACTGGCCGGTCCGCGGGTGCGCGGACGGTTTGGTCGGCAGCGGATTGGCGACGGTGCTGTTCACGGGGCGGACTCTTGAATACGGCGTGTGGAGCGTCTTGTTGCGCTGCAAACGAGACTAACAGCGGTCGTGGCCGCGAGTCCATCTAGGCGGCATCCCTCCGATCCCCTATTCTTGGGCTTCGAAGCGGGCCGACCGGTGGCGTCGTTTCTTCAATATAATCAGATAGATATATCGCTCCGGAGCCCGCCATGTCCAGCATCCGCCACATCATCGCCATCACGCTGCAGAACGAATCCGGTGCACTGACCCGCGTCGCGGGGCTGTTCTCGACCCGCGGCTACAACATCGAGTCGCTCAACGTCGCGCCCACCGACGATCCGACCGTGTCGCGCCTGACGCTGGTCACTACCGGCAACGACGCGGTGATCCACCAGATCACGCAGCAATCGCTCAAGCTCGTCGACGTGGTCGACGTCGAGGACGTCACGCGCGAGGAGCACTTCGAGCGCGAGCTGCTGCTGATCAAGGTCAAGGCCAAGGCGACCCAGGTGGGCTCGCTGTGGTCGGCGACGCAGCGCGCGCGGGCGGTCGCGTGCTCTGGGACCAGGCCGACAGCTTCACGATCGAACTGACGAGCAGCGAGGCTGACATCAACCGCTTCGTCGCGGAAGTCGCCGCTTTCGGCGAGGTGCTCGAAGTCGTGCGCAGCGGCGCGCTCGCGATCCAGAAGGGCCGGCACATCCTGGAGTCGTAGCGGCTAAGCTAACGGCATCGCACGGTAGCGGCGGACACACGCTTGGACAAACATCGACTGGAGGCGTTCAGCGACGGGGTGCTCGCCATCCTGATCACGATATTGGTGCTGGAACTCAAGGTGCCGCACGGCACGGAGATCACTGCCCTCACGCCGCTGCTCCCGGTCTTCCTGACCTACGTGCTGAGCTTCGCCTATCTCGGCATCTACTGGAACAACCACCATCACCTGCTGCAGCTCTGCAGCCGGGTGACTGGATCGATGCTGTGGGCCAACCTGGTACTGCTCTTCTGGCTGTCGCTGATACCTTTCGCGACCGGCTGGATGGGCGAGAATCACTTCGCGACGTGGCCGACCGCGCTGTATGGCGTCGTGCTGCTGATGGCGGCACTTTCCTACACCTGGTTGCAGACGCTGATCATCCGTGCCGAGGGACCGGACTCGCTGCTCGCGCAGGCGGTGCGGGCGGACTGGAAGGGCAAGCTGTCCCTGGCGCTGTACGCGCTGGCTATTGCGGTGTCGTTTCGATTGGGCTGGCTGTCGCTGGCGCTCTACGTCGTGGTCGCGTTGATCTGGCTCGTGCCGGACCGGCGAATCGAGAAGGTCGCGTCACGCGCGCCGCATTGAATCCTGACCGCAGGAGAGTACGAGTAGACCAAACGGGGGGCAGGACATGGTCGATGAGCGGAACCCGGCAAGCCTTGCGTCGCAGCGTGATCGGCAAGTCCGACTGGGCCTGATACTCACGGCGCTCTGGCTGGGCGCAGGCGTGCTGTACGTCGCCGTGTCCATGGGCTGGAGCGCCTTCCTGCGGCTGCCGCTAGGCGACCTCGGCGATTTCCTCGACGGTGCGTTCGCCCCGCTCGCTTTTCTCTGGCTGGTGCTCGGGCTGTTCCTGCAGCAGCGCGAGCTCGCTGCGAACAACGTCGCGATCCAGCGCCAGTTCGAGGTCATGCAACGCACGGCCGAGCACGCCGAGATCCAGACTCGCGCCATTGCCGCCAACGAGCTGCACGCGCGACAGGACACGTTCATCGACGTGGCCCAGATGGTGATGAACCAGCTCGAGGTGATCGCCGGGATGTTGTTCATTTCGAGCCAGGGCACGATCGGCGACGGCGTGGTGTCGGACGAGGAGGTCGACGGGATGTTTGCGCGACTGAGCTCCGGCGAATCGTCGGTTTTCAGCCGACGCTTGATCCTGCTGCACTTTCGGCTGGCCAACACGCCGGAAGACCGGACCTTGTTCTACGGAACGCCGATCCGCTCGCAGCACTGCGCGAACTACATCCACAGCTTCGAGCGCCTGCTGCGCAGCGCGGCGGGATGCGATCCCGAAGGCATGATCGTGGATGCGCTGCACGGCAACGCGCAGGGCCGGCTGTATCGCGTGATGTGCGAATTGCGGGACTCGACTTACGGCAACGCCGCAAACCCCACGTAACCGTCCTGCAGCGTCTGCAGCGCTGCGCGAACCTGTGCCGGAATCGGTACCGGTCGCCGCGTCACGCTGTCGACGTAAACGTGCACGAACCGGCCGATGGCCGCCGGCTCGGTCGACTGGTTGCGGAACAGTCCGATCCGGTAAATTACACTCGAATTGCCCAGTCGCTCGAGTGCCAGCCCGGCGTAGACAGTGTCCGGAAAACTCAGTTCACTGAGAAACGAGCAGCTCGTCTCCGCCACGATTCCGAGCGCGGACAGGCCCCGCACGTCACAACCGCTCGCCTCGATCAGGTAACCGTTCACGGCCGTGTCGAAGTACGAGTAGTGCACGACGTTGTTGACGTGGCCGTACTGGTCGTTGTCCATCCAGCGTGTGGTGATCGCGCGCAGGACGGGAAACTCGTCGCGGCGCGTGGGTAGCGACTTCGCGGCCGCTGCGTCTTTAGTCATGCTGTTCTGCTCCAACGGCGCGCCGGTCTGTCGGCCTGCGCATTATTGCAGTGGAGCCGCGACGATTGCTTGGGCTACGCTCGGTGTCATGCTCAAAACCAAAGCTGCCGTGCTGCGCGAGCTGGGTCGACCCGGCCCGTATGCCACTTCGCTCCCGCTCTCGATCGAAGAGTTCGACCTGGCGCCACCCGGGCCCGGCGAGGTGCTGGTCCGCGTGCGGGCCGCAGGTCTGTGTCATTCCGATCTCTCGGTGATCGACGGCAACCGGCCGCGGCCGCTGCCGATGGTGCTGGGGCATGAGATGGCGGGCGTCGTCGAGGAAACCGGCAGAGGCGTCAGCGACCTGCAGCGCGGCGATCACGTCGTCGCGTCGTTCGTGCCCAGTTGCGGCGTCTGCGCACCCTGCGTTTCAGGCCGGCCCGCGCTGTGCGAACCCGGTCTTGCCTCGAACACAGCCGGCACACTGCTGTCGGGCGAGCGACGGCTGTGCCAGCACGGTGCGCCGGTCCATCATCACCTGGGCGTGTCGGGATTCGCCGAGTGGACGACCGTCTCGCGGCGTTCGCTCGTGCGCGTCGATCCCACGTTGCCGTTCGCCGAAGCCGCGTTGTTCGGTTGCGCGGTGATCACGGGCGTCGGCGCGGTGATCAACACGGCGGCGATGCCGAAGCGGTCGACGCTGGCCGTCGTCGGCCTCGGCGGGGTCGGTCTCGCCGCGCTGCTCGCGGGCCGCATGCTCGAAGCCACCGCGGTCATCGCGATCGACCTCAACGAAACGAAGCTGGCGAAGGCGCGCGAACTTGGCGCGACGGTCACCATCAATGCCGCCGACGCCGATTGCGCCGACCGCGTGCGCGACGCGAGCGGTGGTGGCGTCGCGTATGCGTTCGAGATGGCAGGATCCGCGCGCGCTCTCGAACTCGCATACCGCGTGACGCGACGTGGCGGCACGACGGTGTCCGCGGGATTGCCGCATCCGCAGCAGCAGGTCGCGTTCTCGCATGTCAGCCTGGTCGCGGAAGAGCGCACGCTCAAGGGCAGCTACCTGGGCAGCTGCGTTCCCGAGCGCGACATACCGCAGTACATCGAGTGGTATCGCGCGGGACGCCTCCCGGTCGACAAGCTGCTCAGCGAACGCATACGGCTGGAAGACATCAATGGCGCATTCGATCGGCTGGCGGCCGGTGCATCGATCCGGCAGGTGATCGAGATTGATTGAGCGTCTGGTCGATTTTTCCGACGAAGGCACGTCTTCGGACTGGCGCCCGATCGACGACGTCGTGATGGGCGGCGTTTCGCACAGCGCGCTGCTGCCCTATTCCGCGGGTGTCGCAAGCTTCGCAGGAGTGGTTTCGCTCGAACGCGGTGGCGGCTTTGCATCCGTCCGCACGGAGCCGCGGCATTGGCAGACAGTGGGGACGCGCGCGTTCGTGTTGCGCTGCCGTGGCGATGGACGCGTCTACAAGTTCACGGTTCGCGTCGATGACGGGTTCGACGGACTGCAATACCAGGCGCGGTTTGCTCCGCCGCGGGGCGAATGGGCCGAGATTGAATTGCCGGTTGCGGATTTCGTCGCGAGCTTTCGCGGCAGGACCGTGGTGGACGCGAAACAGTTGCAGCCGGGGAAGATTCGACAACTTGGGCTCATGGTGAGCGACAAGCAGGCCGGGCCGTTTGAACTCCTGATCGAATGGGTAGGCGTGGTCGTGAACCGGACGCTGTAGCGATGGATCAAAAGCGGGCTTTGGTCTCGACGACGAACTGCACGCTGTCCACGTTGTCACCGCCGTCGAGCGGGAACGCAAGATCGACGTGAATCACGTTGCCGAACGCCGAGCGACTCGAGCCGAGGCGCAGGCCGATGCCGACGTCCTTGAGCAGACCGTCGCTGGTTGCGCCCGTCACGTCCGTGCCCCACGTGCGACCCGCGTCGAAGAACGCCGCGCCTGCCACGTGGAACAGCCGGAACGGATACCAGTCCGTGTAATAGCGCTGCTCGAGCGTGAGCAGCGCTCTCGAGGTGCCGGCCTGGTAGCGCAGCGGGTAACCGCGCAAGCCTTCCTCGCCTCCGAGCAGCACTTGCCGGTCGGCATCGAGCGACTCGCTGGTCATGCCGTTGATCGTGGCGAAAAACTTCGTGTTTTCTGAGGTGGTCTGGTAGTAGCGCACCTCGGCCATCAGCACGGCGTTGCGCAAGCCGTCGTCCTCGACGCGCCCTGAAGCACTGGTCGTCGCGAACAGCGAGCGCTTGTCACCGCCAAAGTCCCAGCCGTTCTGCGCATAGGCGCTCAGCATCAGCGCCTCCCTGTCGGACCCATATGCCTCCGAGGCATAGCCGACGCGCCCGCCCGCGCGCAGGCCGAGCAATACGTCTTCGGTGCGATCGATCTGGTCCTGGTTCCTGCGTTCCTGATATCGGTCTTGCAGCAGGTCGAAGCCGACCCACGGATAGACGAGTTCGCGGTCCTGCGGCAGGGGGCCGCCGAGCGCCTCGTTCGTGACCTCGGCAAAACGATTGCGATGGTAGGTCACGCCACCTGTCCAGCGTCGCACCCAGCCATTGCGCAGGCCGTCCGACCAGCCGCCGTACAATTCGGCGAACTGCTCGTCGTGCTCGAATTGACCGATTTCCTCGCCGTACGCGTAGCGCGGATCGTTCCTGATCGAGTCGAGCAGGTAGCTGCCCAGCGCGTGGCGCGTGTCGAGCGCATAGAAAGGTCGGTCAAGCCGCAAAGCCTTCGTGCTGCCGTCGTCGGCGTCGCTGTACGCCACGCCGAGTCGCGTCCACGTCGAATGAAAATGCGGGTCGAAGTACTCGAAATTGAGCGACTCGCGATCGATGTCGTTGTCCCAGCCGAACGACAGCCGCTGCCCGTTGCCAAGCAGGTTTTTCTCTTCGAGCTCAATGGATGACGTATTCGCGCCGCCCTGACGGCTGAAATTGACGCCCGGGTTCAACGTCCAGGTATCCCTGGTGCGCACTTCCAGGTCGACTTTGTTGTCATGGTAGGCAATGGGCCGGATCCACGCGTCGTACAGGTAGTCGTTGGCGCGCAGGATGCGTTCGGTCTCGTCGATCTTGCGCTGCACGTAGGGTTCGCCCGGCTTGAACAGCAGTTGACGCCGCACCACTGGCGCGCGCGTGTTGATGTGCAGTTTGTTCGCGGTGCGATAGAGCCACCTGTCCTCGGACGGGATCGTGGGATCGAAGATGTCGCCTATGGTGACCCGGACTTCACCGATCACGGCACCGGCGGCCTCGAGCTCCGCGCCCGTCGGGATGCCCGCTGGCCAGGCGTGCACCACTTCCTGTTCGGCACGTGCCGGCGCCACAGCTCCCAGGGCCAGCAGCAGTAGAGGCAGCAACGGGAACGCTGCACGTCGTCGGTTCGATGTTGTCAGGGCAGCAGTACCGTTGAGCCGATGGTGCGACGTTCCTGCAGGTCGCGATGCGCCTGCTGCACGTCACGCATCGGATAGGTCTGGCCAATCTCGATGCGCACGATGCCGCGTCCGATGACGTCGAACAGTTCGGCGGCAGAACGCAGCAGGTCTGCACGTTTCGCCGTGTATGAAAAAAGCGTGGGCCGCGTCAGGAACAGCGATCCGCGGCTCGCCAGCTCGAGCGGCGCGATCGGCGGCACCGGCCCGGAGGCGTTGCCATAGGTGACCATGAGGCCGAGCGGCCGCAGGGAATCGAGCGAGGCAAAGAAGGTGTCCTTGCCGACCGAGTCGTAGACGACGTGCGCGCCCTGCCCGCCCGATAATTCCTTGACGCGCGCCGCGAGGTCGTCGCGTCCCTGGATCAGAACGTCCTTGCAGCCGAATGCACGCACCGCCGCGGCTTTCGCATCGCTGCCAACCACGGCAATGACGTGCGCGCCGAGGTGCAGCGCCCACTGCACGAGAATGCTGCCGACGCCGCCCGCCGCCGCATGCACCACCACGACTGTACCCTTGCGCACTTTGCAGGTCCGGCGCAGCAACACCTGTGCCGTCATGCCTTTCAATAGCGCGGCGGCCGCAAGTCGATCGCTGACGCCCTCGGGCACCGGCACCAACTGCGCGACGGGCATCACGCGCTCTTCGGCGTAAGCGCCTGGAGCTGTCGACGCATACGCGACACGATCTCCAGGCCTTAGATCCCGCACGCCGGGGCCGATCGCTTCGATCACGCCCGCGGCCTCACGCCCCAGACCGGTCGGCAGCGCGCCGCCGTAGAGGCCGGTGCGTTCGTAAATATCGATGAAGTTGAGTCCCACCGCAGACTGTCGCACCAACGCTTCACCGCGCCCGGGTGGACTAAGCGTTTGTTCCTCCCACAGCATCACCTCGGGACCGCCGTGTGCGCGAATACGGATGGCATGGGACATGAACACACCAGGAGTGCATGAAGGTGGCGGGATGATGGCGACCCGCAAGCCATTGCGATAGTGGACTCGCCGCAGCGCGGTTCGTTCCAGCTTGTAAGACTCCGCCGGCGCGCGGAATCAATCGACGCTTACGTCACGGCGGGGGCAGCGGCGCCGTGGTGATCACGAGGTCGGCCACGGGAACACCACCAATCAGGTGTTCCTGCAGGATGCGCTCGAGGTTGGGTGGCGTGCATTTGCGGTACCACACGCCCTCCGGATAAACGACGGCGATGGGCCCGCCGACGCAAACGCGCAGGCAATGCGCCTTGGTCCGCATGATGCCGCCGTCGATGTCCACGAGGCCGAGGTCACGGAACCGCCGCTTGAGGTAGGCCCAGCTTTCCTCGGACTTCGCGACCGGCGCGCACTTCTCGCCAGCCACGCACAGGAAGATGTGCCGTCGCTGCCGCCCGATGTGCAGCTTGGCAACCGCGGCGTCGAGCGCCTCGTCGAGCGTGGGTTCTGTCACGGCGCTTACAGCGCCTGGTCGTCCGCCTCGCCCGTGCGGATGCGGATCGCGCGCTCCAGGTCGGAGATGAAGATCTTGCCGTCGCCGACCTTGCCGGTGCGCGCGGCCGCGACGATCGCCTCGACGACCTGGTCGACCAGCGACTCCTTCACCGCGACTTCGATGCGCGTCTTCGGCACGAAATCGACGACGTACTCTGCGCCTCGGTAGAGCTCCGTGTGTCCGCGCTGGCGACCGAAGCCCTTTACTTCAGTGACCGTCATGCCTGACACGCCCAGCTCGGACAGGGCGGCGCGCACGTCGTCCAGCTTGAAGGGTTTGATGATTGCACTGATCAGCTTCATGGACTTCAGGCTCCTCGGTTCTCTTGTTCAGGCTGCCTATGCAGAATCCATGCCGACCCCGCGGCAGGCCGGATTCGCGGGAAATTACGCGGCGCAGCGCACCATCATGGAGCGCCGATGGCGCGTCCCGCCCATGGCTGGTGCGATGCACGCCGCACGTTTGCGGCATCATAGGCCATCGGCAGGGTCCACAGAGGTCGGCATGACGGCAGGGGCGGCAGGGACGGTAGTCATCGTTGGCGCGAGCCACGCGGCGGTCCAGGCAGTCGACACCCTGCGGCGCGAGGGCCATTCGGGCCCGATCGTGCTGGTGGGCGATGAGCCGTACCTGCCCTACAACCGCCCTCCGCTCTCCAAGAAGTATCTTGCGGGCGAACTGGACCGCGAACGCCTGCTCTTGCGCAGTGCGCAGTTCTACGAACAGCACAACGTCGAAGTGAAGCTCGGCCTCAGGGTCACGGCCATCGATCGGACGGACCAGCGTTTGCGCCTGAGCGACGGCGCAGAACTGCACTACGACAAGCTGCTGCTGTGCCTGGGCAGCCGCAACCGGTTGCTCGAAGTGCCGGGCTACGACCTCAAGGGCATCCACTACCTGCGCACCATGGCGGACGTCGATGGGATCCGGACGGATCTCCCCACCGCGAAGAAGGTCGTCATCGTGGGCGCGGGTTACATCGGGCTCGAGGCGGCGGCGTCGTGCCGGCACCTGGGCCTGGACGTCACCGTGCTCGAGATGGCCGATCGCCCCTTGAACCGGGTTACCACCCCCGAGATGTCGGCGTTCTACCTGCAGCGTCATGCACGGGAAGGCGTGCGCATCCTGTGCGGCATGTCGGTCAGCTCGTTCAAGGGCAGCGACGCCGGCCACGTGTGTGCCGTCGCCTGCGGCGAGCGCGAGTTCGACGCAGACTTCGTCATCGTGGGCGTTGGCATCCTGCCCGAGACGACCCTTGCTGCCGCGGCCGGCTTGCGCTGCGAGAACGGCATCTGGGTCGACGAGCAGTGCCAGACATCCGATCCCAACATCTATGCCGCCGGCGACTGCACCTATCACCCGGGCGTGCGCTATGCCCGCCGCATGCGTCTGGAATCAGTCGACAACGCGGTCGAGCAGGCGAAGACGGCCGCCAGCAACATCTGTGGCAAGGATGCGCGCCACGAACACGTGCCCTGGTTCTGGTCGGACCAGTACGACGTCAAGCTGCAGATTGCCGGGCTGTCGCAAGGCTACGACCAGACCGTCATGCGCGGCGATCCGGAGTCGGGCAGGTTCGCGCTCTATTATTTTGCGCAGGGCCAGCTGCTGGCGGTCGATGCGGTCAACAGCGCGAAAGACTTCATGCAGGCGAAAAAATGGCTGGCCGAGCACAAGCACCCCGATCCGGTGCGCCTGGCCGACACCTCGGTCGACCTGAAGACGCTCTAGTAGGCTAGACTTTTGCAGTGCGGTAAACGCCGCTTGGCACGGTTGGGGTCAGCAATGAGCTTGGACAAGGGCGAGCCGGGCACCTCCCTGATTTCCGCGGACGCATCGCGTGAGTTACTCGCGGCACTCGCGAAGCTGACGGGCGGCATGTCGCCGCAGGCGCTCGGCGGCGCCTGGTGGAACGTGCTCTCGCGGCTCGCACTGGCCCCCGGCCGGCAGGTGCAGATTGCACAGACCGCGATCCAGCAAGCCATCGCGCTCGCCAGGTTCACCGGCGGTGCGTTGCAGCAGACCGAGGAGCCTGTCGCCCCACTGGCGGCGGGCACCCCTTATGCGCACCGTTTTGCTGATCCGGCTTGGGCGCGGTTCCCCTTCAATGTGCTTGCGCAGTCGTTCATTACCGCTGCGGAAGTGACGCGCGAGTCGCTGCACGATGTGCCCGGCACCGATGCAGCGTCCGAGGACCTCGTGGCGTTCATGGTGCGCGAGGGCCTGGAACTGATCGCACCTGACAACTACCTGCCGACCAATCCGCAACTGATCGAGCTGACGCGCGCCGAAGGTGGCCAGAACCTGCTGCGCGGCCTCAAGCACATGGCGGAGGATGTAAAGCGCTCGCTGCAGGGCCTGGGGCCCATCGGCGTCGAGAACTACCAGGTCGGCGAGCAGATCGCGAACACGAAGGGCAAGGTGATCCTGCGCAACTCGCTGATGGAGCTGATCCAGTACTCGCCCACCACGTCGAAGGTTTTCGCCCAGCCGATCCTGGTCGTGCCGGCGTGGATCATGAAGTACTACATCCTGGATCTCTCGCCGAAGAACTCGCTGGTCAAGTACCTCACGGACCTGGGCCACACCGTTTTCATGATCTCGTGGAAAAACCCCACGGCCGCAGACCGCGACGTCACGATGGACGACTACCTGTCGCTCGGTGTGTTTGCCGCGCTCGACGCGATCAACCAGGTGGTGCCGAAGCGCAAGGTGCACGGCGTTGGGTATTGCATCGGCGGCACGTTGCTGTCGATTGCAGCGGCGACGATGGCGCAGAAAGACGACGACCGGCTCGCGACCGCCACGTTGTTTGCGGCGCAGACGGATTTCAGCGAGCCGGGCGAGTTGGCGGTGTTCATCAGCCCCGCGCAGCTCGCGATGCTGGAAGCGATGATGTGGAAGAGCGGCGTGCTCGAGAGCCGCCAGATGGGCGGCGCGTTCCAGATGTTGCGCACGTACGACCTGCTCTGGAATCCGTCCGTGGCGACGTACGTGAAAGGCGAGCGAACGGGCGTCAACGACCTCATGTCATGGAACGCGGACGGCACGCGCATGGCGTACCGCATGCACATCGATTACCTGCGGCAGCTGTACCTCAACAACGACCTCGCCGCAGGGCGCTACGTCGCGCTCGGCGAAACGCTCGACCTGGCTGCCATCGACCTGCCGATGTTCGTCGTCGGCACCGAGACCGATCACGTCGCGCCGTGGAAGTCGGTGTACAAGGTCGGCAAGCTCGTGCGCTCGAAGGACTTCACGTTCTGCCTGACCAGCGGCGGTCACAACGCCGGCATCATCAGCGGCCCGCAGCATCCGAAGCGGCGTCATCGCGTGCTCACGCTCAAGGCAGGCGCGCGCCTGCCCTCGCCCGCGCAGTACATGAAGCAGCTCGAACCCGCGCCGGGATCGTGGTGGCCGACCTTTGCCGAGTGGCTCGCCGCCCATTCGACGAAGACGAAAGTGGCGCCACCCAGGATGGGCGCGGCGGGCTACAAGCCCCTGTGCGATGCACCGGGCGAGTACGTGCTGGCTCGCTGAGCATTGCAGTACTCGCTCCGCCCGTCGTGTGCCCGCAGCATCTCGACGTAATAGGCCGCGAGTCCCAACGCCTGTGCACGATCGTCACCGCCATTCATGAGCGGCTGCACTGCGTCGGCCCACTCCGTGGCGCAGTCCGATTGGGATCTCGTCGAGTTGGCACAGCCGATAAACGATGCGAACGTGCGTTCATAAAGGGCGAACTGCGCACGATTCAGCACGGGGCCGTGACCGGGTATGGCGGTGGTAAAGTCGGTCTTCGCAACTTCGCGCAAAGCAGCCGACCACGCATCGGGACACGCCGTGTCCAGAAACGGCGCGGGCAGCGTGACCAGGTCACCGAGCACGACCAGACGATTCTCCGGATCGAACAACCACACATCGCCCGCAGTCACTGCGTCGCGCGCCAGGTTGATCGTCAATTTGCGACCAGCGAGCGTCATTACGCCGGACGCCTTGATTACGATGTCTGGCTTCAGCGCGTCGCCCGCCTGCACCGTCGACAAGTCGCCGCGAATGTCCTCGCGCATCGTTGCGGGAATCGTCGTATCTGCGAGGTAGCCGGCCGCGTCCGCGGCACTCTTGGCCAGAAATCCCTGCAATGCTTCTTCGATTGCGTTGCTCGCGTAGACACGCGAGCCCGGATAGGCCGCACGCAGGAGCTGGTTGCCGCTGACGTGGTCCAGGTGCCAGTGCGTGTTGACGATCACGACGATCGGTTGCTTGCGCGCACGCGCCAGGTCCTCGATCGCGCGGCGATGCCAGGCGTGGCGCCCGGTGTCCACGACGACCAGGCCCGCTGGGGCATCGAATACGACAGAATTGCCATCTGGCTGCCGGTCAGCCCGCATGCCCCCGGGAATCATCCAGACGCCTGGCACGACCTGCTGGGGACTGGGTCCCGGCTCAAGGTTGCCGGCGGCCAAGGCAACCTCGGCAGTGCCGCACGTCGCCATGCAAGCCATCAACATGCAGCACCAGTGCTTCATCGTTACTCCCGCCGGAATCAAGGCGCACGTGCGTCCCCCGCAGGCTAGCGCAAGTCAAGGCGGCGGTGTCAGTCGAGCCGCTTGTGGAACCGCAACGTCGCAATCGCCAGCGCGATTATCAGGAACACGCCGAGCTTAAGGGCGGGCACCTGCATCGCGGCAAGTGGCGCGCCGCGCAGCAGGATGCCGCGGATCATCTCGACGAAATGCGTCAAGGGCAGCAATTGCGCGATCCACTGCGCGAGCCGAGGCATGCCGTCGAACGGAAAGACGAACCCCGACAAAAGGATCGACGGCAGTAGCGTCAGGAACGACATCTGGAATGCCTGGAACTGCGTCCGCGCAAACGTGGAGATCACGAGACCCAGCGTCAGCGTCGCCGCAATGAACAGCGCAGCCGCAAGGTAAAGATCGAGCAGGCTGCCGTTGATCGGCACGTCGAAGATGCGCGCGCCGACGGTCAGGATCAGCGTGGTCTGCACCAGGCCGATGAATACGTAAGGCAGCAGCTTGCCGGCCATGAGTTCCCAGGAGCGGATGGGCGTTGCGATCAATAGCTCCAGGTTGCCGCGCTCACGTTCGCGCACGATCGCCGCGGCCGTGAAGATCACCATCGTCATGTTCAGGATCACGCCAATCAACGCCGGCACCACCTGCACAGCAGTACGGCGCTCTGGGTTGTATTCGGTGCGCACCTCGAAGACCGGGACGCGCAGCGGATAGCTGCCGGCTCGCCCCGGCATCGGTACCGCGGCCAGCCCGCGCGCGACGGCATCCACCATCGGCTCGGCACCATCGATCAGCAACTGCACCACCGCGCGATCATTGCCCAGTCGTCGTCGTTCAAAGTCCGCGGGAATGACGATGCCGATACTCACCTCGCCGCGCTGCATGCGACGCTGCAGGTGGGGCAGGTCCGGGCTCGGTGCTGCCAGTTCGATCACACCGGTGGCTTCCATGGCGGCAACCAGAGCACGCGAGTGCGTCGTCCTGGCGTCGTCGACGACGGCCGCCCTGAGGTCGCGCACGTCGAAATTGATGGCAAAACCGAACAGCAGGATCTGCATCAAAGGGATGCCGAGGATCATGCCGAACGTCAGGCGATCGCGCGCAAGTTGCCGCACTTCCTTGGTGATGATGGCCAGGATGCGCGACAGCATGGCTCAGCCCTGCGGCCGACTGCTGTTGGCGCGACCGAAACCGGTCGCTGCGACGAACACGTCTTCCAGGCTCGCGCGCACCGACACGGCCTGGGCCGCCACCGCTGCGTCGGCCAACCGCCGCAACACCCGTTCGCGTGGTTCCGCGAGCGTTGGGTCCAGCAGCACATGCAGGCGCATGCCCAGTTGCGCGACGCTGCGCACGCCAGGATCAACCAGTAGCGCCTGGCGCGCTGCGGCGGTGTCGGCGGCTTCGACTTCGACGACCGACGCGGGGATGTCGGACATCAGTTGCTGCGGCTCACCCTGCGCGACGACCTTGCCCGACGCGAGGATCGCGAGCCCATGGCAGCGTTCGGCCTCGTCCATGTAATGCGTCGAGACGAGGATCGTGACGCCGCGCGTGACCAGCGCGAACAGGCTTTCCCAGAAATCGCGCCTGCTCTGGGGATCCACTGCACTGGTCGGCTCGTCGAGCAACAGCAGTTCGGGCTCGTGCAGCGTTGCGGCGCCCAGTGCAAGCCGCTGGCGCTGGCCTCCACTCAGCGTGCCGGCACGCTGGCGAAACAATTGCTCCAGGTCGAACTCCGTGGCGACCGCTGCGATGCGCTCGCGCTTGCGAGCCGCGCCCAGGCCGAAGACCTGCGCCATGAACTCGAGGTTTTCACGCACGGTGAGGTCGTCCCAGAGCGAAAACTTCTGCGTCATGTAGCCGAGGCGCGTGCGCATGCGTTCGGCATCACGGGGCATCGCGTGACCGAGGACGTCGACCGTGCCGGCCGTTGGGCGCAGCAGGCCGCAGAGGATGCGGATGGTCGTCGACTTGCCGGAGCCGTTCGGTCCGAGGAAGCCGTAGATGCGGGCACGCGGAATGTCGAGGTCGATGCCGTCCACCGCACGGACCGCGCCGAACACGCGCGTCAGGCCGCGTGCGGAAATGGCGTAGTCGCCCTGGCTCGTGGCGGCGCTCCTGAGCGCGGCAGCCGTCATTGCCGCGCTGCCGGGACAAACACCTGGATTGGAATGCCTGCGGGCAACTGCGCTGCTGCTGCGCCCGCTAGCGTGATCTCGGCGAGGTAGGCCAGCCGTGAGCGATCTTTCTGCGTCAATGCGTAGTAGGGCGTGAACGCGGCTTCCGCCGAGATGTAGCGCACGGTGCCCTGCAGTCGGGCAGGCACGCCGTCCACGGCCGCCTCGACCTGTGTCCCCGCCACGAACGCAGTGCGCAGCGGCTCGGGCACGTAGACGCGAGCGTACGGCACGCCCTCGGCCAGCATGATCGCCACGGGTTTTCCAGGCGCGGGCCGCTCGCCCAGCTTGTAAGGCAAGGCTTCGACGATGCCCGCGCGTGGCGCCGTCACGGTATAGCGTGACGCGACGGTCGCGATTTCCTCGAGCGCAGCCGTTGCCCCCTGCACGGCCGCGTCCGCCGCAGCGACCTGCTCCTTGCGCGTGCCCTGACGCAGCAATTCGTAGCGCGCCCGCGCCGCATCACGCGAGGCACGGGCGGCATCGAGCGTCGCGCGCGCCTGATCGAGGCTCGACTCGCTCAGCAGCTTGCGCTGCACCAGGGATTGCGCGCGCTGGTATTCGCTCTGCGCCGTGCGCAGCCCGCCCTCGGCCCCGCTCATTGCAGCGCGGGCTTCGTCGATCTCGCCTTCACGTGGTCCCTGCTCCAGGTCCGCCAGCCGGCGTTGCGCCTCGACCAATGCGGCGCGCGCCTGCGCGATGCGCGGTTCAGCCGTGCCGGCCTCCTGCCGCACCAGCACCGTTCCCGTCTGCACGCGGTCGCCTTCGTGCACAGGGATCTCGACGATGCGCTCGTTCGCTTCCGCGATCAGCTCGAGCCGGTCGCGCTCCACGGTGCCGTGGATTTCCATGGGCGGTGGCTGGCCGCAACCGCCCGCGAACAGCAGTGCGGCCAGCACCGCGGTGCGGACATCATGCATGTCGATTCTCCGTGCGGACGGCCACGCCGGTCCGAAACAGTTGCGCGGTGTGGTTGATGAAACGCTCGAGCGTCTCGCCTTCGGGCTTGAACCCCAGCACAGGCCCGGTGATCGGCAGCGACACGAACGGGAACACGCACAGACTCAGCATCGAGACGGCGGCGAACTGTGGGTCGACGTCGTGCCGCAGGCGGCCCTGTTCGCGCTCCCTGCGCAGCACGAGGACCAGGGCCGGTGCCATGCGCCCGGCAAACCGTTCGATGAACTCACCGCGCATGTGCCCGCTCTGTCCGAGCACCTCCTGGATGATCAACGCGGGGAACCAGGGGTTCGCCGCCACCATGCCCATGTACGCGCGCATCACGTCCTCGAGTTGCGGCTCGGCCGTTCCCGTCGCCTGCGCCATGCGCCCGACCGATTCGACGAGCGGTTGCACGGCCGCTTCGATCATCGCCCGGTACAACCCGATCTTGTCACCGAAGTGGTAGTGGACCATCGCAGGGGTGGTGCCTGCGGCCGCTGCGATGCGCCGCAAGCTGACGTTGCCGAAGCCGTGCTGCAGGAACAGCGTCCGGCCCTGTTCGAGGAGGGCCGCCTTGACCGCAGCGTCGCCGCCCGTCGGTCTCCCCGGCCGCCGGAGCGTGCTCGCTTTTCGCGCGCCGATGGGACGGATCATGCCCGTATAATTAATCAATCAAATGATTAATTCAATACGCAAGTACGCAACTCAGGGGGTGTCACTTCAGGCCAGCAGGTCGGCCACTGTCACGGAGCCGAGCGTTTCGAGGGACTGCGGCGCGGCGATCACGAATCCCTGAGCATAGTCGATGCCGATCTCGCGCAGGTTCTGCAGCGCCGCCTCGCTCTCGACCGACTCGGCGATTACGATTTTGCCCATCACGTGCCCGATTTCCTTGATCGAGCGGACCATGGCGTAGTCGACCCGGTCCTGCGCCAGGTTGCCGACGAACATGCCGTCGATCTTCAGGTAGTCGACGCCGAGCGCCTTCAGGTAGGCGAATGACGAAACGCCACTGCCGAAATCGTCCAGCGCGAACGAGCAACCCATGCGCCGCACCGCCATGATCAGCGCATTGGCTTTGCCGAGATTGCCAACGGCCACGGTTTCCGAGGTCTCGAAACCGATGTTGCGCGGGTCGACTCCGCTAGAGGCCAGGCTCTGGCGGACAAATTCGCCCATCTCGGGGTCGGCGACGCTGTCGCGCGACAGGTTGATGAAAAGCCGCGAGATCCGTTGAAAGACGTCACTGTGCGTGCACGCCCACTGCAGCGCGGTTGTAATCACCCAACGGTCGTAACGGACCGACAGGTTGTAGCGCTCTACCGCTGGCAGGAAAGCGCCCGGGGGCACCACGCGACCGGATTCGTCGCGCATGCGCAGCAGCAATTCATAGTGGGGCAACCGCGGCGGCGCGCCCGGTGGCTGGGACAGCGGCCGGATTTCCTGGGCGTCGAGGAACAGGCGGTTCTCGAGCAGCGCCCGCTTGGCGCGCGCGACCCACTCCATTTCGCCGTGGCGACGCTCGACCAGGCGCGAGTCCTCCTGGTAAATCGCGATGCGATTTCGCCCGGCGTCCTTGGCTGCATAACAGGCGGAGTCCGCGGCGTTCATGACCTGCGTCAGGCGGCGGAAATTCGCATTGATCGCTACGAGGCCGATGCTGACGCCCACGGTGAACTTGCTCGTGCCCCAGACGAACTCGAACTCGGCGATGGTCTTGAGCAGGTTCGCACCGATCTGCTGGGCGTCTTCGACGGCGCAGTTGTGCAGCAGCACGCCAAATTCATCGCCGCCGAGGCGCGCGACCACGTCGTTGTTGCGCACGCGGTTCTGCAGCGCTTCGCCCAGCTGGCGCAGCAGTTCGTCCCCGGCGACATGGCCGCAACTGTCGTTCACGAGCTTGAACCGGTCGAGGTCGAGGTACAGCATCGCGTGCCCGGCCCCGGTGGCCTGCGACATCTCGAGCGCGCGCTGCAGCCGCAGCTCGAACTCGCGCCGGTTGGCCAGGCCGGTCAAGGCATCGTGGCTCGCTTCGTACGACAACTGCTGTGAAAGCTCGTGCGCCACGGTGATGTCTGTAAGCGTGCCTTCATAGAACAGCACGCGCCCGTCCGCCTCGCGCACGGCCCGAGAGTTCTCCAGCGCGACGATCTTGGTGCCGTCCTTGCGCTTGAGGACCATCTCGGCATTGCGGACTTCGCCGGACTCCTGCATCGCGCGGACCCAGTTATCGCGGTGCTCCGGGTCCATGTAGACGTCGCGGCTGATGTCGAGTTCGAGCAGCTCGTCCTCCGAGTCGTAGCCGAGCATGCGCACCAGCGCCGGATTCGCAGCCATGAACTTGCCGTCGCCCGTCGTCTGGAAGACGCCGGCGGTGACGTTCTGGAACAGCTCGCGATAACGCTGCTCGGACGCCTTCAGCGCGAGCATCGTGTGCGTGCGCTCGGTCGCATAGCGCAGCACGCGCTCTACCAGCGTCGTCGAAAGGTGCTCACGCAGCAGGAAATCGAGCGCGCCGCGCGTCACAGCGTCCGCGCCCATCTCCTCCTCGCCCTGCTCCACGAGCACCACGATCGGCACGTGCGTCGCCTTGGGCTGGAGTCGCAGGAACGTGGTCAGGCCCGAGCTGTCCGGCAGCGACAGGTCCGTCAGGATGGCGTCGACGCGGCCATGCTTGATGCGGTTGAGCGCGTCCGCCAGCGTCGAGGTGACTTCGAGCCGGTACGGCTGGCCGCGGATTGCGCCAAGCGCATCGGCCAGACGGGCCTTGTCGGCGGACTGGGCGCTGATGAGCAGTACGGTGGCATTTGACATCGTGAATCGAGTATACGACCGGCCCGAAGGGCAGAACTGTGACGTCCGCCCGACTTGGCATAGCCCGCCACGCTGCGCAGTCACTGGCTAGAAGGGCAGTTTTTCCCGAAAGTCGACCGACTTCACGACCAGCACGTCGCAAGGCAGGTGGTCGAGCACGCGCTCAGCCGTACTGCCGATGAAGATCTCACGCAGGCGGCTGCGGGAAACGGCCCCCATCACCAGCAGGTCGACCTGCCGCTCGGCCGCGACGCGCGGCAGCATCTCCGCGGCCGACCCCTGCAGCACGTGCATGGCCTGGTCGGGGAGGTCATGGGCCTGCGCAATCTCGCGCATCGCAGCCGTCACTCGCGCGCGTTCGGACTCGATCACGGCATCACAACCCATGTCCGAGGCGAGCGGTATTCCGGCCACTCGCGACGTTGCTGCGAGCAGCGCGGCTGGAAAGAACACGTGCACGGCCTCGACCTCGCCGTCGAGCTGCCGCGCCATGAATTGCGCCGCTTCGAGCACGTCGTGATCGAGTGCGGCGGGCTTGTCGCCATGATGGCCGGGATCGAGTGCGGCCAGCACGCGTGGCCGCGCGCGCCAGTCGGCCGCGCGGCTCAGCAGCAACGGCACCGGGCAGCGGCGGATCAGGTTCCAGTCGGTGTTGCTGAACAGCGCCCGGCGCAGCGCGGAGTGATAGTGCGTGTCCTTGAAGACGAGGTCGGGCTCGGATTCAGCGACGCGCCGCAGGATGCCCTCGTACAGCGGGTTGTCCCAGTGCACGTGGGTCGCCACCTCGAGCCCCGTCTGCCGCAGTTCCTCGGCCTTTGCCTCGAGTTGCTCCGCCCGCTCGGCGATGAACTGCTCGCGCAGGCGTTGCAGGGCGCTCGTGTCGAGGAAGGGTTGCCCCGTGAGCGCGGGATCGAAGTCGCAGGTGAACAATTCGAGCGATGCTCCCGCAAGTCGCGCGAGCCGCGCGGCCTTGGCGGCGCCAGTCTGCACATCGACAGTGGGGTCGATGACGGCCAGGATGCGATCGAGGCGCTGCATGATGTGCCTCCGGCGGCATGAATTCGGGTCGCAGGATCACTGTGCGACAGGGACGCGCGCCCCGCAAGGCGGGAAATCGGCTGCGTAAAATACTTATCCGCCTCGATCTTTGCCGTACTGCAACAAAGCGCGTCCGGTCTTTAGCATGCGCGTGCCGGCCCGCGTCCCTTGCGGGCGATTCTCATTCCAATCCTCTCCGAGGCGACCGACGAAAATGATGGCCACGCATTACAACGACAAGGTGGTCCGGCAGTTCGCGATCATGACCGTGGTCTGGGGCATCGTCGGCATGCTCGTCGGGGTCGTGATCGCTGCGCAACTGCTGTGGCCGGACCTGCTGCCCGCGTACTCGTTCCTGTCCTACGCACGACTGCGGCCGCTGCATACCAATGCGGTCATTTTCGCTTTTGGCGGCTCGGCGCTGTTCGCCACGTCGTATTACATCGTCCAGCGCACCTGCCACGTCCGCCTGTTCGCGGACAAACTCGCGGCGTTCACGTTCTGGGGTTGGCAGGTTGTCATCCTGGCGGCCGCGGTCACGCTGCCGCTCGGCCTGACCTCGGGCAAAGAGTATGCCGAACTGGAATGGCCGATAGACCTGCTGATCGCCGTCGTCTGGGTGGCGTACGCGGTGGTGTTCTTCGGCACGATCGCGCTGCGCAAGGTCAAGCACATCTTCGTCGCGAACTGGTTTTTCGCGGCCTACATCATCACGATCGCGGTGCTGCACATCGTCAACAGTCTCGCCGTTCCGGTGTCGCTGACCAAGTCGTACAGCATCTATCCGGGCGTGGTCGATGCGATGGTGCAATGGTGGTACGGCCACAACGCCGTCGGTTTCTTCCTGACCGCAGCGTTCCTAGGCATGATGTATTACTTCGTGCCGAAGCAGGCCGGCCGCCCCATTTATTCGTACCGCCTGTCGGTCGTGCATTTCTGGGCGCTGATTTCCACGTACATGTGGGCAGGCCCGCACCACCTCCACTACACGACGCTGCCTGACTGGGCGCAGTCGCTCGGCATGGTGTTTTCGTTGATCCTGCTCGCGCCGTCCTGGGGCGGCATGATCAACGGCATGATGACGCTGTCGGGCGCGTGGCATAAGTTGCGCACCGACCCGATCCTCAAGTTCATGATCGTGTCGCTCTCGTTCTACGGCATGTCGACCTTCGAAGGCCCGATGATGTCGATCAAGACCGTGAACGCGCTCTCGCACTACACCGACTGGACGATCGGGCACGTGCATTCCGGCGCACTGGGCTGGGTGGCGATGATCTCGATCGGCACGATGTACGCGCTGATCCCGAAGCTGTACGGGCGTGAGCAGATGTACAGCACGAAGCTGATCGACATCCACTTCTGGACGACGACCATCGGCGTGGTGCTCTACATCACCTCGATGTGGATCGCCGGCGTCATGCAGGGCCTGATGTGGCGAGCGATGAACCCCGACGGCACGCTCACCTACGCGTTCATCGAGTCGATCAAGGCGACGTACCCGTACTACGCGGTCCGCCTGGCCGGTGGCACGCTGGTGCTGGGCGGCATGTTCCTCATGGCTTACAACGTCTGGAAGACGGTCGCGGGACGCACCACGACGGCCGATGCGCCAGTCGTGCAGCCCGCCTTAGGTAGCCACGCATGAACCACGATGCAGTCGAAAAAAGAGTCGGCCTGCTCGGCGTGCTGATCGCCCTGGTGATCAGCGTCGGCGGACTGGTCCAGATCGTCCCCCTGTTCTTCCAGGCCTCGATGCGGGAGCCAGCGCCCGGCATCAAGCCGTACGAGGCGCTGCGGCTGGTCGGTCGCGACGTGTACGTCCGCGAAGGCTGCTACCTGTGCCACTCGCAGATGATCCGGCCGTTCCGCTCGGAGACCGAGCGCTATGGTCCGTACTCGCTGCCGGGCGAGTCGGTGTACGACCATCCGTTCCAGTTCGGCTCGAAGCGCACGGGACCCGATCTCGCGCGCGTCGGCGGCCGCTATTCGGACGACTGGCATCGCGTGCACCTGCTGAATCCACGTGACGTCGTGCCCGAGTCGAACATGCCGCGCTTCCCGTGGCTGGCGGACAACGTCGTCGACGGTCCTCTCACCGCCAGGAAGATGACTGCGTTGCGCAAGATCGGCGTGCCCTACAGCGATGCAGACATTGCGGACGCTGCAGCCGCGGTCGCAGGCAAGACCGAACTCGATGCGCTCATCGCTTACCTGCAGGACCTCGGCACGAACCTCAAGGCAGGAAACTGAAGCATGGACATCGGTACGGTGCGCGGCCTGATCACGGCGGCCTTGTTCGTCGCGTTCGTCGCGTTGGTGTTCTGGGCATACAGCAGTCGCCGCAAGGCGGATTTCGACAAACTCGCGCGCATGCCGCTCGAGGACGATCCGCCCGCAAAAGATGCAGGGAGCAAGACCCCATGAGTACCGGTTGGAGCCTTTTTGTCGTCATCCTGACGATCCTCAATATCGCCGCCTGCCTGTGGTTGCTGCGCTGGACGTCGAAGCCGCGTGCGGCCAACGAGAAGATCGGCGGCGGCGCGGACACTGGGCACGTGTGGGACACGGACCTGCGCGAATACAACAACCCGCTGCCGAAATGGTGGCTGTGGCTGTTCTACCTCACTGTGGCGTTCGGCGTGCTGTACCTGGTGCTGTATC
The DNA here is from genome assembly GCA_031404015.1 of Gammaproteobacteria bacterium. Lineage (GTDB taxonomy): Bacteria > Pseudomonadota > Gammaproteobacteria > Steroidobacterales > Steroidobacteraceae > RPQJ01. The sequence continues at coordinate 23,699 of JANNGT010000122.1, forward strand.
CAGGCCTCGGCAATTTCGGCGGCACCATGGGCTGGACGCAGGCGGGCCAGTACCAGCAGGAGAGTGCCGCGGTCGAGGCGCGAGCCGCTTTGTTGCTGGCACCGCTCGCCGCGATGCCGGTCGCAGACCTGGTGAACAACGCACAGGCGATGTCCACTGCGCACAACCTGTTTCAGCAGAACTGTGCGCAATGCCATGGCTCGGACGGTGGCGGCGCCGTCGGTTTCCCCTCCCTGCGCGATGCCGACTGGCAGTGGGGCAGCGACGCCGACTCCGTTGTCGCGACGATTGCCGGCGGACGCGTGGCCGCCATGCCCCCGTGGGGTGCCGTGCTCGGCGAGCAGGGCGTGCGGGAAGCGGTCGCCTACGTGCAGCAGATCAGCGGCCAGCCGGCCGATGCGGCGCTGGCGACAGGCGGTGCTGCGCGCTTCCAGACCGTGTGTTCTGCGTGCCACGGCATGGACGGCAAGGGCAACCCGCTGCTCGGCGCGCCCAATCTCACGGACGGCGTGTGGCTGTATGGCAGCGATGCCGGGTCGCTCACGAAGTCGATCGCGGACGGTCGCTACGGCCAGATGCCTGCCTGGAACGACAAGCTTGGCGAACAGCGCGTCAAACTGCTGGCCGCCTACGTGACGAAGCTTGCGACAGCCCAGCCGGCAGGCCATTAGACGGTGGTGAACGCTGCCGACGAGTACACGGGCAGACTGCGATGGCCACGCCTGGGACAGGACGTGGCGATCGTGGCATGGCCGTCGTTCCTCGTCGCGAGCGTGGCGACGATGGTGTGTTTCGGCTTCATCGACCCGGCACTGATCGGTAACGACGACTACCCGCCGCCCGCGTTCGAGAACCGGATGACCGGCTACGCCGTCGGATTTTTCTTCTTCTGGCTGGTGGCGGCACTGTCCAGCCTGATGACGCTCTACCTGGTGCGAACAGCGCATCCCGAACCGACAGACGAGGGGACTGGCGACGGGACGCGGAGTCCCGAATGAACCAAGCCACGCCCGAAGTCGATGGCGAGCTGTACGCAGCCCGCCAGAAAATCTATCCCCGCGAGATCGGCGGCCGCTTTCAGCAGCTGCGCGTCTACGCCGTGTTCGCGCTGCTCGGCCTCTACTACGTGCTGCCCTGGATCCGCTGGGGTGAGCGGCAGGCGGTGCTGTTCGACCTGCCTGCGCGCAAGTTCCACATCTTCTCGTTGACGCTGTGGCCCCAGGATTTCTATTTCCTGACGTGGCTGCTGATCATCGCCGCGCTGGCCTTGTTCTTCTTCACCGCCCTCGCCGGCCGGCTCTTCTGCGGCTATGCCTGTCCGCAGACGGTCTGGACGGAAACCTTCGTCTGGATCGAACGCTGGGTGGAAGGCAGCCGGCTGCAGCAGATGAAGCTTGCCAAGGCGCCGTGGACGATTGCAAAGGCGTTGCGCAAGGGCACCAAGTATTTCCTGTGGGCCGTCTTTGCGCTGTGGACCGGCTTCACGTTCGTGGGCTATTTCACGCCGATCACTGAACTGGGCCACAAGCTCCTTACGTTTTCGACCGGTCCGTGGGAAACGTTCTGGGTGCTGTTCTACGGCGGCGCCACGTACGTCAATGCCGGGTTCATGCGCGAGCAGGTCTGCAAGTACATGTGCCCATACGCGCGCTTCCAGAGCGCGATGTTCGACAACGACACGCTGATCATCACCTATGACGAGCAGCGCGGTGAGCCGCGTGGCGCACGCAAAAAAGGCGCGGATCCCAAGGCGAAGGGGCTCGGTGATTGCGTCGACTGCACGCTGTGCGTGCAGGTGTGTCCGACCCGCAACGACAATAGCAAGGGCCTGCAGTACGAATGCATCGCGTGCGCCGCCTGCATCGACGCCTGCGACGAAGTGATGGAGAAGGTCGGCTACCCCAAGGGCCTGATCCGCTACGACACGCAGCACGGCCTCGAGGGCAAGGCAAAACGCGTGCTGCGGCCGCGCACGCTCGTCTACGCATCGCTGATCACCGTGCTGCTCGCCGGTTTCGCGTACTCGATCACGCATCGCAACGTCGTTGCCATCGACGTGATCCGTGACCGCAATGCGCTGTTCCGCGAGTTGCCGGGCGGTTTCATCGAGAACGTCTACAACGTGAAGATCCTGAACAAGGACGACGCAGAGCACGAGTTCTCGATCACCGCGGCCGGACTGCCAGGCCTGCAGGTCGATTTCGGCGACGACGAGGTCGAAGTCGAACCGGGCGGCGTGCAGAGCGTAGCCGTGCGGCTGCGAGTGCCGCGTGGCGAGTTGCGCGGCGGCTCCGACATCCACTTCACCATCCGCACGCTGGACGAACCCGCGCTCGAGGCGACCGGCAAGGCTCGCTTCCTGGCACCCACGAACTGATAGGCTTTGAACCCATGAGCACACCGCCTGAGCCGCCCTGGTATCGCCAGTTCTATCCCTGGATGGTGTTCGCGCTGCCCGCCTCGGCCGTGATCGCCGGCTTCATCACGCTGTACATCGCGATCGCCAATCCCGACCCGCTGGTGCGCAAGGACTGCGTGCGCGACGGCGCGACGATGGTCTGCGGCGAGGACGCTCCGCGGAGACCATGACCGCGGGTGCGGGCGCTGCCTGCTTCCATTGCGGCGAGCCCATGCCGGCTGGCGTGCGCATCCACGCGCGCATCGACTCGATCGACCAACCCGTCTGCTGCCACGGCTGCAAGGCCGTCGCCGAGTTCATCACGGGCGCGGGCCTCGACGACTACTACAAGTACCGCGACCGCTCTGGCGCGCGTGCCGACGAACCGCCGCGCGCGGACCGGTGGTCGGCCTATGATCGCCCCGAGCTCGTCGAACGGTTGACGCGCGCCGAGCCCGATGGCGCACGCTCGATCACGGTGCTGCTCGAGGGCTTGCGTTGCTCTGCCTGCAGCTGGCTCGCTGACAAGGCCTTGCGCCTGCAGAGCGGCGTGCTCGAGGTCAGTGTCAACCCTGCTACCGCCCGTGCGCGTCTCGTGTGGGATCCGGGCAAGGTGCACCTTGGCGACTTGCTGCGCGTGCTGGATCAAGTCGGCCTGCGACCGCACCCGATGGCTGGCGACCAGGCGCAACAGATCGCGCTGCTGGAGCGACGCAGCGCGCTGAAACGGCTCGCCGTCGCGGGCTTCGGCATGATGCAGGTCATGATGTTTGCGCTGCCGTTGTACGTGGCGCACGACTCGGGCATGGAAGCGGGCATGCGTGAGTTTTTCAGGCTCGTGAGCATGCTGGTCTCGATCCCGGTTGCGTTGTACTCGGGCTGGCCGTTCTACCAGGGCGCGTGGCAGGCACTCAAGGCGCGCAGCGTCAACATGGACGTGCCGGTCACGCTGGGCATCGTGATCGCGTTCGTCGCGAGTGTCTGGAACGCGCTTGCTGGCACCGGCGAGGTGTACTTCGATTCGGTGACGATGTTCGTCTTCTTCCTCGCGCTTGGTCGCTACGTCGAAATGACCGCGCGACATCGCGCCGGCAGCGTCGCCGATGCACTGGCCCGTCTCGCGCCGGTCACCGCCCGGCGCATACGCGACGAGAAAGTCGAGGATGTGCAGGCGGTCGAGCTGCAGCCCGGCGACGAAATGCTGGTGCGCACGGGTGAAGTCTTCGCGGCGGACGGCGTGATCACGGCAAACGTGGACGGCCGCGTCGACGAGTCGATGCTGACCGGAGAATCAACGGCCATCGCAAAAGAACTCGGTTCGACGGTGCATGCCGGAACGCAGAACCTGGGCTCGCCGTTGCGCGTGCGGGTCGTAGCGGTGGCGGGCAATACCGTACTGGCTGGCATTGTCGCGCTGCTCGAACGGGCGCAGGCCGAACGGCCGCGCCTCGCTCGTGTAGCCGACCGTGCGGCGGCGTGGTTCCTGAGCCGCATTCTGCTGGGTTCGGCGCTCGTATTTGCGATCTGGTGGTTCATCGATCCGTCGCAGGCACTCCCAGCCACCATCGCCGTGCTCGTCGTCACCTGTCCCTGCGCGCTGTCGCTGGCGACACCCGCCGTGCTCGCCGCAGCGACAGCCGACCTCGCCCGCCGTGGCGTGCTGGTCGCGCATGCGGATGCCTTCGAAACGCTCGCGAAGGCCACGCACGTGCTCTGGGACAAGACCGGCACGCTCACGCGCGGGCTCGTGCGTGTGGAACAGGTGCATGCCCTGCGCGATGAAAGCGAGGCCGCGTGCCTCGCGCTCGCTGCGGCGTTGGAGCGCCTATCGGAGCATCCGATCGCAAAAGCGTTCCTGGCCTCGAACGCCACCAATGCCACGGCAACCGACGTCACGGTCAGCGCGGGCGCTGGACTCGAAGGCACGGTAGACAGCCGGCGTCTGCGCATCGGCACGCGCGAGTTCGCGGGAGGCCTCGCTACGGCTATTGCGTCGCAACCAACGGGCGACGCCACCGACAGCAACGTGTACCTCGGCGACGCGCAGGGTTTGCTCGCCTGCTTCCGCCTGACGGACCCACTGCGACCCGAAACTGCAACGTGCGTGCTGGAGTTGACACAACTTGGGCTCGAATCCGAAATTGCGAGCGGCGACGCAATCGACGCCGTCGTACGCATCGCCGAACGCAGCGGCATCGCAAGGTTTGCGTCGCGATTGACGCCGCACGGCAAGGTGGCGCGACTGCAGGCCTTGCAGGCAGGAGGCGCGGTCGTGATCGCGGTCGGTGACGGCATCAACGATGCGCCATTGCTCCGCGGCGCGGACGTCGCGATTGCGATGGGGCGCGGCTCGGCCCTCGCGCAGCACAGCGCCGACCTCATCCTGGTGCGGGATTCGCTCGACCAGCTGCCCGGCGTGATCGGGCTCGCGCGCCGCGCGCAACGCATCATTCGCCAGAACCTCGTCTGGTCGATCGGCTACAACCTCGCTGCGCTGCCGCTCGCTGCGCTCGGGCTGGTGCCCGCCTGGGTTGCAGCCATCGGCATGTCGCTCAGTTCGATGTTCGTCGTGCTCAACGCGATGCGCGTGGCCCGTCGACCGAACGCAACGCCGACCCCGCACTGGACGGACGCGCGACCTGCAGGGGCCGCCTGATGGACATTCTCTACTTTATGGTGCCGCTGGGACTCGTGCTCGTCGGCGTGGGGCTATGGGCGTTTTTCTGGGCCGTGGGCAGCGGTCAGTTCGACGATCTCGACAGTCCAGGGTGGTCGGTCCTCGAGCCGGACACGCAGCCACCCGCGCGCGACGGCGCTAAAACCGACGACGATAAAGCCGCGGAGCCGCCGGTCCCATGAACGGCATGGATCCGGGATCGTTGAGCCTGGGTGCGGCACTGGTCGCTGGACTCGCTGGCAGCGGCCACTGTCTGTCGATGTGCGGCGGCATCGCCGGAGCGCTGGCCATGCGCGACGGCAACGGCGCCGCTGGCGCGCGGTCGCGCTGGTCCCTCGCGCTCGCGTACAACGTTGCGCGCGTGACCAGCTATGCAGTGGCAGGCGCACTCGCGGGGTTGCTGGGCCGCACTCTGCTGCAGGCTGTCGACGTCGCGGCCCTGTCGGTGGCGTTTCGCGTGCTGGCAGGGGCGATCATGATTGCCGCTGCGGGCAGGCTGCTTTTCGGCTGGCGGCTGCTCGACCCCCTTGAAGCCGCAGGCGCAGGTCTCTGGCGACGCATCCTGCCGCCCGCGCGGCGTGGGGTGCAACGCAAGGGCCTGGCCGGTGCTGTCGGTCTCGGGCTGGCGTGGGGCTGGCTGCCGTGCGGCCTGACGTATTCGATGCTGCTGCTCGCCGCCACCACGGCCAGCGTCGTCACCGGGGCACTGGTCATGGGCGCCTTCGGCCTCGGCACGTTGCCCGCGATGGTCGGGGCGACCGTCGCGTTCGAGCGAGCCGCCAAGCTGCTTGCGCGGCGGGCCACGCTGCGCAACGTGGCCGGTGCGCTGCTGCTTGCGTTCGGGGCGTGGACTGCAGGCAACGCCGTTTATCACGCGCTCGCGCATGGCAGGCACGCTGGACACGACATGGGCACGACTGTGGCGCCTGCGGAGGACCCGCATGCGCACCATCGTCAGCCGCAATAGAAAAAGCGGGGCCAGCCTCATGGCCGGCCCCGCGATGCATCACTACTGGATCGTGATTGCCAACGGCCGTGGCTTTTCGATCGCCAGGCGCGGCAGCGTCACCATCAGCACGCCGTCCTTGCATTCCGCGCGGATTCCCTTCGCGTCGACGTCTTCCGGCAGCGTGAAGCTGCGTTCGAAAGCGCCATAGAAGCGCTCAGTGCGATGCATCGTCTCGCCCTTCAACTCCTTTTCTTCCTTGCGCTCGCCCTTGATGGTCAAGAGCCCTCGATCAAACAATACTTTGACGTCTTCCTTGCGCACGTCGGGCAGGTCCACCTTGACCAGGTATTCCTTTTCCCGCTCGACGACGTCCGCCGGGGGCATGAACTCGTAGCCACCCTCGGTTGTCCGGCCCAGCGTCGGCATCCGGCCGAACATCGGGCTGAAGCCCTTCAACAGGTCGTCCATCTCACGTAGCGGTTCCCATCGCATCAGTCTCATGGCGCCCTCCTGGGGTCCTTGCGCCCCTGCAACGCGGGTCCGGCTCCCTGCCGTCCTTGCGTACATTGTCGCCGGCACCGGCCCGGACTGCGATTCGCATCGGTGCATAGCCGCGATTCCAGCTATACCTAGTGCGGCGAGCCGCGTTCTTTTACGATGCGCACCTTCGCACGGAAGGCAGTAAATTTTGCACGACGACGAACGCCAGCCCCCGACTGCAACTGCTCTCGGCAGTGCGCCGCGACGATCGAGCGAGGCCGCACTCGAATTCCGCGCGCTGCTCGACGCGGCCGTGGATTCGATCATCGTCATCAATCATCGCGGGCGCATCGAGCAATTCAACCTCGCGTCGGAGCGGATCTTCGGCTACACCGCGGCCGAGGTGACCGGCCAGAACGTCGACGTGCTGATGCCTGAGCCCTACCGCGCCGAGCACGACGCGTACATGGACCACTACGAGGCCACGGGCGAAGCGAAGATCATCGGCATCGGGCGCGAGGTGCAGGCGCGGCGCAAGGACGGCTCGGTATTCCCGTGCGACCTGGCCGTCGGCAAGGTGCCGGGCGTGGTGCCGCCGCGCTACATCGGCTTCATCCGCGACATCACGTTGCGCAAGCTCGCCGCCGAGCGGCTGCGCCGCAGTGAGGCCGAGCTGCGGCTGGCCCAGGAGCTCGCCGACCTGGGCAATTACGTCGTGCACATGGATCAGGCTGAAGCCGATTATTACTCGCCGCAGCTCTGCCGGATCCTGGCGGTTGCCCCGCACGAGGACCTCGCGCAGTTGCGCGCACTGCTCGAACGCCGGGTTCATCCAGGCGACAAAGACAGAATCGACGAAGCGTTCCGCGAGCTCGACGGTGCCGCGAGCGCGTTCGACGCCGAATACCGCATCCTGCAAGCGGACGGCACGACGCGGCACCTGCACCACATCGCGCAAGTCGTGCGCGATGCGCAGGGCGCGCCGCTGAAGCACGTCGGCACGGTGCACGATGTCACCGAGCGGCGCCAGACAGAGGACGAAGCGCGGCAATTGCAGGAACGCCTCACGCATTTCAGCCGGCTGTCGACGATGGGTGAAATGGCGGCGGGCCTCGCCCATGAAATCAACCAGCCGCTGTCGGCCATCGCCAACTACGCGCAGGCTTGCCAGCGTTTCGTGCGCTCACCGACCCGCGACGATACCGACGTGCTCGAAGCGCTCGAGCAGATCAGCGTGCAGGCGTTGCGTGCCGGCGAGGTGATCCGGCGACTGCGCAATTTCGTGAAGAACCGCGAGGTCAAGCGCGAGCCCGTCGACTGTCACCGCCTGCTCGACGACCTGCGCACGCTGGCCGAAACCGACGCGCGCCTCAACAACGTGCGTCTGCGCATTGAAGCGACGCAGGGCTTGACCACGGTCTACGCCGACCCGATCCAACTGCAGCAGGTGGTCCTGAACCTGGTGCGCAATGCAATCGATGCGATGTCCGACGCACCGGATGCCGATCGCGAAGTGGTGCTCAGCACGCGCCAGCTGCCCGAAACAGGCGAGATCGAGATCGTTGTCGCCGACCACGGCAGCGGGCTGGCTCCCGAGGCCACAGACCACCTGTTCAACCCGTTTTTCACGACGAAATCCGGCGGCACCGGGCTCGGACTCGCCATCAGCCGCTCGATCGTGCGCGCCCACGGCGGACGCCTGTGGCACACTCCCAACGAGCGAACCGGCGCACGTTTTCATTTCACGCTGCCGGCCTCGCCGCAGTCCAAAGGGGAGTAGTTGCGAGTGATCAAGGAAATTAAGCCCACGGTGTTCGTTGTCGACGACGACGCGGCCGTCCGCGATTCCCTGCGGATGCTGCTCAAGTCGGTTGGCCTGCCGGTCGAAGTGTTCGAATCGGGGCAGGAATTCCTTGATGGCGACCGTGACGACAGGCCCGGCTGCCTGGTCCTCGACATCCGCATGCCGGGCATGAGCGGCCTCGAACTGCAGGTCAAGCTCAACGAACGCCACTCGATCCTGCCGATCATCTTCATCACCGGCCATGGCGACGTCCCGATGGCCGTCGAAGCCATGCAGGCCGGCGCAGTCGATTTCATCCAGAAGCCGTTCCGTGACCAGGACCTGCTGGACCGTATCAACCAGGCACTGGAAAAAGATGCTGGCAGCCGCCGCATGCTGGCCGAGCGCAACATGATCCGGAAGCGGCTCGTATCGCTGACACCCCGCGAAAAAGAAGTGCTCGACCTGGTGGTGGCCGGCAAGGCCAACAAGGTGATCGCCGGGGATCTCAACCTGAGCCAGCGCACCGTGGAAATCCACCGCGCAAGGGTCATGGAGAAGATGGAAGCCCATTCGCTGGCCCACCTGGTGCGGATGGTCCTGGAAGTGGAGCGCGCCGAGGAATAACCGCGCATGCTGCGGTGCAACAGGCGTTGAGAACCACTCGCATTTAGGTATAAATCCGCAATTGCCGTTGGCGGTGCAGCCATGAAAACTGCATCGCATGCGACCCTCTCTTCCGGCACGGATTATCCCCCTCGACCCCCCCTGCGGCTCATCGTGAGCTGCACGGGCATATCGGTCGCGCGCTCCATAATGTCACCCGCCATCTCTGCCGCGCAGGAGGGACCTCCCCTCGTCGGCGTCATCGACGCCGACCCGGTCGCGCGCGCCTCGCTCAGGTCGCTGCTGCAGCCGGAGGGCGTCGAAGTGCTCAGTTTCGAAAGCGCCGAGTCCTATCTGCTCTCGGGGTCGTCACGAACCATGGCGTGCCTGATCGTCGACCTGATGTTGCCGGGCATGTCCGGGCTCGAGCTGTTGCGCCGCCTGCGCAGCAACGGCAACGACGTCCCCGTGATCCTGCTGGCCGACGAGTCGGACGTGCCGACGGCGGTGGCCGCGATGCGCGAAGGCGCCGCGGACTTCATCGAGAAACCGTACGTCGACGTCGCAATCCTGAAACAGGTGCAGAAACTGCTGCAGGGGCCGGGCGCCAACGCGATGAACGCGTGAGCAGGCGGTTGCACCGCGCATGAGCTCACTCGACAGCTGGCACGAAGAAAAGCAGTCCGCGTGGCTGTATCGCGAACTTGCGGCCTGCGAAACGGACGCCAAGGTCGCCGAGCTGTTCCGCGCGCTCGCGGCCGCAGCCGATTTCCAGGCCGACAAATGGCTCGCAAATTCCGGGCGCACGGTCACGCCTGACTTCTCGCCTTCCGTGCGCGCGCGCCTCACGGCATCGCTTGCGCGCATCCTGGGCCCGCGCCGGGTGCGGCACATGCTGGCCGCGATGAAGGTGCGCGGACTTTCCGCTTACGATTCACAGCGATCACTGGCCGGACACCTGATGCCGACGTCGGTGTCCGATGTCGGCGCGCGACACAAGGGTTTTGGCGGTGGCAACCTGCGTGCAGCCGTTTTCGGCATCAACGACGGCCTCGTCTCCAACACCAGCCTGATCATGGGAGTTGCAGGCGCCGCAGTCGGCGCGGATCTGGTGCTGACGAGCGGCGTGGCGGGACTGCTGGCCGGCGCGCTGTCGATGGCGGCGGGCGAATACGTGTCGATGCGCTCGCAACGCGAGATGTTCGAGTACCAGATCGGACTCGAGCGCGACGAGTTGCGCGAGTACCCGGAAGAAGAAGCCGAAGAACTCGCGCTGATTTACCAGGCGCGCGGCATGCAGCTCGACGAAGCGCGGCGAGTGAGCCTCGATCTGGTCAAGAACGAAACGGCCGCGCTCGACGCGCTCGCCCGTGAAGAACTGGGCCTGAACCCCGACGATCTCGGATCGCCCTGGGGCGCCGCGATCTACAGCTTTCTAGCCTTCGCGCTCGGCGCGATCGTCCCGCTGGTGCCTTTCCTGTTTGGATTACCACTGCAGCAGGCCGTCACGGTGGCCGCAGTGGCCGCGGGTGTCGCGCTGTTCGGCGTGGGCGCAGCGTTGAGCTTGTTCACGGGGCGCAGCGCACTCATGGGCGGCGTGCGCATGGTGCTGATCGGCGGCGGCGCGGGTGTCGCCACCTGGATCATCGGCTCGCTGCTTGGAGCCGCGATCCAGTAACTCAGGGGCCGCCGCGCAGCCGCGCGAGCAGGCGTCGCCGTTCTTCCACGAGCTCGACGATGATCGCCGCGCCCGTGACGTTGACACCCAGGTCCGCCACGAGCCGCGCCATCGCGAGCACGCGGGGCAAGTCGCGCCGCGGGAACAGCCACGCGTCGGGATTCAATCCGCCCTGCGGCTCGAGCACGCCCACTTCCACCAGCTCGAGGATCCACTGCTGCTCGACACTGAGCCGCAGGCAGATTTCGTCGAGACGCAAGCAGTCGTCGTCGTCGAGGAAGCAGGCCTGCAGCACGGCGTTCGCTTCATTGCGCTGGTCGGTCATGCGGAAGCCCTCCCGCCGGTCACCAACTCGGCACGCGGATCGAACGGCAGCTCCTGCTTCATGCGCGCGAAGAATTCGCGGGACTGCGGACTGTCCGGCGGCAGCGCGATCGTGAGCGTGACGTACTGATCCCCGGGGGTCGGTCCGGGCAGGCCGCGACCTCGCAGCCGCAGGCGTTGCCCGGCACGCGCGCCGATTGGAAGCTTCATGTCGACCGAGCCGCCGAGCGTCGGGACCGACACGGATTCGCCCAGAGCCGCCTCCCACGGCGCAACCGGCAACTGCACGGTCACATCGCGTCCGTCCACTTTGAACAGGGGATGCGCCCGGAAACTGATTTCGAGATACAGGTCGCCCGCCGGACCGCCGCCAATGCCGGCACTGCCCTGCCCCGCCAACCGGATCTGCTGGCCTTCGACCACGCCCGCCGGGATCGAGACGCGCAACGTGCGCGGTTTCGAGGTGACGTGGCCGTCTGCCGTGATCTCGGGGGTGCGCAGTTCGATCGTGCGCGTCCCGCCGCGGAATGCGTCCTCGAGGTCGATCTCGACGCGCGCGACGTGATCCTGACCGGCAGCCGCGTAGGCACGCCCGCCGCGGGGACCGGTGGATTGGAAACCGGCATGCGGGCTTGCGCCCGCTGCGTCCGCGCCGCCGAACGGACTGCGCGCGCCGAAGAGTTCCGAGAAAAAGTCACTGAAATCAGCGCCTTGCTGGCCGGGCCCGGCCTTTGCCCCACCCGGTTGGCCACGGCCCGCCGTGAATTCGAAGCCCTTGCCCCAGTCCGGCGGGGGACGGAATTCCTGGCCCTGGCGCCAGTTCTGCCCGAGCTGGTCATAGGCCGCTCGCTTCTCGGCGTCCTTGAGGACTTCGTAGGCCTCCTGCAGCTCCTTGAAGCGATCCTCGGCGTCTTTTTCCTTGCTGACGTCGGGATGGAACTTGCGCGCGAGCTTGCGGTAGGCCCGCTTGATCTCGTCCTGGGTCGCGCCTCGCGCGACGCCCATGACGTCGTAGTAATCCTTGAATTGCATGGACGGCGTGCCTCGGTCAGCCTTCGCTCCGGTGATGTGGTGACGTAAGGGCCCGATGCAAGGCCAGGAACAGGCAGTCCACCCGGGGCGCGCTTGCTTCCTGCCGTGGCGGCCCCAAGAACCGGTACCCACCAACACAGGACACAAGCCATGGCCGGACAGACCACCACTGGGATTCACGATGACGCAACCACGCAAGTGGTCTGTCAGCGCTGCGATGGATCCGTGCGCGTGCCGACCGACAGGCTGCAAGACGCCCCCAAGTGCCCGCGGTGCCACGAGGCCTTGTTCGAGGGCCATCCCGTTACGCTCACCTCCGCCAATTTCGATCGTCACGTCGGTCATTCGGGTGTGCCGGTCGTGATCGACTTCTGGGCCCCATGGTGCGGGCCCTGCCGGTCGATGGCGCCGACTTTCGAGCGCGTCGCGGCGGAGCTGGAGCCGCAGGCGCGGTTCGCCAAGCTCAACACCGACGAGGCGCAGGACATCGCAGGGCGCTACGGCATCCGCAGCATCCCGACACTCATGGTGTTCAAGGACGGCCGCGAAGCCGCGCGACAGGCCGGCGCGATGGATGCAGCGTCGCTGCGGCGCTGGCTGGCGACGGCGCTGGGTTAGCGGCCCCGTTGCTCTGGTATGGTTCGTTCCCTGCCAGCCCTCGCCCGAACAACATGCCAGCGATTGCCGTCCACGGTGGCGCGGGAGACATCCCGCCCGCTGAACTGACCCCCGAACGTGAAGCGGAGTACCGCGCCGGCCTGGAGCAGGCGCTGCATGCCGGCCAGCAAGTGCTCGACGCAGGCGGTCCCAGCCTGGACGCAGTGGTGGCGGCCGTGCAGGTGCTGGAAGACAACCCGCTGTTCAACGCGGGTCGCGGGGCGGTGATCGGGGCGAATGGCATCTGCGAGCTCGACGCCTCGCTGATGGACGGGCGTGACCTGCGCGCGGGCGCGGTGACGGGTCTGCGGCACGTGCGCAGTCCCATCGGCCTGGCGCGCCTGGTGATGGATCACTCGGATCACGTGATGCTTGCAGGCACGGGCGCGGAAGAGTTCGCACTCGAGCATGGGCTCGAGCCCGTGCCGAACCGATACTTCGTCACGGAGCGCAGGCAACGGGAACTGGCCACCGCGCTGGAAGGCGACGGCTACCGCGACGCGCTGATGGGCACGGTGGGCGCCGTGGCGCTCGATGCGCATGGGAACCTGGCGGACGCGACTTCAACCGGCGGGATGACAGCAAAACGGTGGGGCCGCGTGGGCGATTCGCCGATCATCGGCGCGGGCACGTATGCCGCCAACGACTGCTGCGCCGTGTCCGCAACGGGCCACGGCGAGTTTTTCATTCGCGCAACCGTGGCGCACGAAATCGCATCGTTGATGCGTTACGCGGGCAAGGATGC
>JANNGT010000123.1:0-3915 GCA_031404015.1 Gammaproteobacteria bacterium
GAATGGGGTTGGTGCTAACTTCACCGCCCTTCGTCCCATGGCCACGACCATCGGCTTCGTGAAGGTGCCCTGGAGCCAGCCGGTCACCGCCGTCCACTCGCCGTCGGCCGTGCCGAAGCGGGCCGGGTGCTCCGCGCTGCATGCCGGCCAGCAAGTGCTCGACGCAGGCGGTCCCAGCCTGGACGCAGTGGTGGCGGCCGTGCAGGTGCTGGAAGACAACCCGCTGTTCAACGCGGGTCGGGGCGCGGTGATAGGGGCGAACGGCATCTGCGAACTCGACGCCTCGCTGATGGATGGGCGTGACCTGCGCGCGGGCGCGGTGACGGGTCTGCGTCACGTGCGCAGTCCCATCGGCCTGGCGCGCCTGGTGATGGATCAGTCGGATCACGTGATGCTGGCGGGTACGGGCGCAGAGGAGTTCGCACTCGAGCATGGGCTCGAGCCCGTGCCGAATCGACATTTCGTCACCGAGCGCAGGCAACGTGAACTCGCGACCGCGCTGGAAGGCGACGGCTACCGCGAAGCGCTGATGGGCACGGTGGGTGCCGTGGCGCTCGATGCGCATGGGAACCTGGCGGCCGCGACCTCAACCGGCGGGATGACAGCAAAGCGGTGGGGCCGCGTGGGCGATTCGCCGATCATTGGCGCGGGCACGTATGCCGCCAACGACTGCTGCGCCGTGTCCGCAACGGGCCACGGCGAGTTTTTCATTCGCGCAACCGTGGCGCACGAAATCGCATCGTTGATGCGTTACGCGGGCAAGGATGCACGCACCGCGGCAGACATCGTGGTGCACGAGCAGCTGAAAAAGATGGGCGGTGAAGGCGGCGTGATCGTGGTGGGCCGCGATGGCTCGATCGCGATGCCGTTCAATTCGCGCGGGATGCTGCGCGGCTCGATCGATGGGCAAGGCCGGCTCATGACCGGCGTCCTCTAATATTCTTGCTTGTTCTTACCCCCTCTCCCGCTTCAGCGGGAGAGGGTAGGGGTGAGGGCTTTCCAAGCGTCTCAGAGCGTCCGCTGTTCCCGCGGCGTCTTGACCCGACTCAACCACACTTCGTGCGGGTCCCAGGCCGCGGGCTTAGTCGCCGGCATTGCGAGCATTTCAGCAGGCGGGGGCTGCGCATTGGTCGACGGCTCGCTTGGCGCCCTCGAAATCATCTGTACGGCTTTGCGTTCAACTCTTGCCGTTTCCAACGAAGCCAGCAGCCCTTGCAATTTCATTGTCACTGCATTCATCGACGTCGCTCCCTGCTCCGCACGTCTTCCGTCTATCAATGACGGGCGGCGAGTCTAGCAACTCCGCTCATCCAGCGTAGGATCTCTTACCGACATGACAGCGGGATGACGGACAGATGTGACAGCCGCAGAGGCTGTTGTCCGTAGGACTCGCCCAGCAACGCGTCAAATCACGATCAAAGTCATGCCGAAAAATAATTATGCAGATATTCGTCGAACGAAATGCGGTCCGATTTTTCTATTCGAGACTGCTTTTCGATCGATTCCGCAGCTTCCGCGGCGAAATCGTCCTGTCGCGAAGTGCTCGGCAACAGCAGATCCTTGAAGTACGACTGGTGCACTTTCGACAAGCGCAGCGCGAAATTGAAGAAAGATTCTTCGTTCAAGCGCATTTCATGCAGTGATCGAGCGGACGGCGTGAGCGAGACGTCGCGGATCTTCTCTTCCTGCGACTCCAACGCCGTCTGGTAAGGGCGCTTCTCATCGCCCTCGTCGAGCAATTCGCACACGCCGCGCATCGAATCGATGATTTCGGCCGCCCAAGCATTTAACTTAATGTCGCGACCGTCGCGCCGCAGCAACAAACCCGGTCGCCGGCCTTCGCGCGCGACGAGAGACTGGTTGTCGTCGCACTCTTCCTGTTCCGAGGTTTCGATGGACCGGTTCTCGCGCAACACACAGAACGCTGCGAACGCCTCGAGGAAGCGCAACTTGTTCTGATTCACGCCCACCGGGTCGAACACGCTGACGTCGAGCGAGCGCATCTCGACGTACTGCACACCGGCTCGCTGCAGCGCCCGCGTCGGCCGCTCGCCGCTCTGCGTCACGCGCTTCGGGCGAATCGAGCTGTAGTACTCGTTCTCGATCTGCAGGATGTTGGCGTTGAGTTGCGCGTACTCGCCGTTGTCCAGCTTCACGCCGATTTTTTCGTACTCGGGATGCGGCGTGCTGATCGCCGCAGTCAAATCGCGGACGTAGTGCTCGAGGCTGTTCACCGAAACGTTGAGGCCCGCCTGGCTTCGATAGCCGAGGTCGCTCATGCGCAGCGACGTCGCATACGGCGCGTACAGGGTGCCGGGCTCGAGCGGCTCGAGGCCATCCACCTTGCGGCCCTGCAGGAACGACGGACACACGGCCGGTGAGTTGCCGAACAGGTACAGCACGATCCAGCCGTGGCGGCGGTAATTGCGCAGCAGCGAGAAATACGCGGCCGAACGGAAGGCTTGCCCGGAATCCTTGGGCTGCAACACGTCGGCCAGTACCGGCCAGAACTGCTCGGGAAACGAGTAATTGAAATGCACGCCGGCGATCGCCTGCATGACGCGGCCGTAGCGGTGGCCGAGGCCATTCCGGTACGCCGTCTTCATGCGACCGACGTTCGATGAGCCGAACTGAGCGATCGGGATGCTGTCGTCGCCCTTGATCGCGCACGGCATGCTCGTGGCCCACAGCAGTTCGTCGTCGGGCAGGTTGGTGTAGACGAACCGGTGCAGGTCGGCCAGGTACTGCACCAGCTCCCAGGTGTGGGCGAACGGCGGCGTGACCAGCTCGATCAGCGCCTCGGAGTAGTCCGTCGTGACGTGCTCATTGGTGAGGGCCGAGCCCAGCGCGCGCGGGTGCGGCGCCTTGGAGATCTGGCCCGCGGGCGTCACGCGCAGCGATTCACGCTCGACGCCCTTGAGCCCACCCTGAAGCGCGCCTTTGGCGCCGCTGTTGATGATGCCGGCGATGCGTTTGTCGAAGGCGCGATCGAGGGGCATTGCGAGGTAAGTAGGTGGGCGGAAAAAGGGGCCATCAGGGTAGCAGAGCGTAACGCACGCGACGGGACCGGCTCATTGCCGGTGAACCGGATCTCAAAACGAATAGTTATGTAAAGCGGTCAAAAATATGTCGTAACCATATGTAAAACAACGGTTTTTTGGTCGTCGGAAAGCTATACACACAACCGTTTTGGAGAGATACGAACCGAGCAAAATCAATGCGTTGGAGAGTTGGCACGGTTGGTGCTTATACCTCGGTGCGAAGCGACTCCTGCGAGCCGGCACGAACTACAAGAACTATTAGGGAAAGCAATCATGCGCATCACCAAGATCGGCAAGCTGACGGCCCTGGCCGGGCTGACTCTGCTGGGCTCCTTAAACGTCGCTTCGGCGGCAACGGTGCTCTGCCCGGGCGCGCTTAATGCGACCCTAAACCGCCAGATCCAGGTCACGGGCGCGTTGTCGGGTGGCGAGTGCTACTACAAGGAAGGCAACATCAATGGCGATAACTTCACGCCGTGGCTCGGATCGACGTACAGCCTGATCGAGAAGGACATTGCCCCGAACGGCGGAGGCACCGGCAACCTGAACTATGGCGGTTCCAAGTCGGGCACGTGGGCGATGACCAACAACTACTGGAACACGTACGCCGAAGTCTTCATTGCCTTCCACTTCGGTGGCGCTGGCCCGACGGTTACCCCGGACTCGTTCATCGTCGAACTGAACCCGACCACGCTGAGTGGCACTTGGGCACTGCTGCCGACGAACCTGGCCAGGGGCCTGTCGAACATCTACCTGGTCGGGCGCGGCACAGCGACCAGCAGCTCGAGCGGTGGCGGATCGTCGAGCAGCGCCGTTGGCGCCACCGACGGCGCCGGTGGCGTCGTCGGCACCGTGGCCTACATGTCACCCGAAC
>JANNGT010000124.1:0-2646 GCA_031404015.1 Gammaproteobacteria bacterium
CGCGTGGACGATCGTGACGAGGTCGGCGCCCGATGCCTTGAGGGCCCGCCGGACCTGCTCGGGATCGATGGCGCGGCCCCACTCGGCTTCAACGCGCGTGACCTCGGCGCCATATCGCGCCGCCATCTGCGCGAGACGATCCGCGAAGTATCCGGTCACGACCGACAACACCCGCGTGCCGGGCGCGACCAGGTTCGCGACCGCGGTTTCCATCGCCGCGGTGCCGGTGCCCGATACCGCGAACGCAAACGATCCCGCGGGCGCCTGGAAGACGCGCCCAAGCCGCGCGCGCACGTCGTCCATGATCGCCACGAATTGCGGATCGAGGTGGCTCAGCATCGGCGCGGCGAGCGCTTTCATGACGCGCGGCGACATCAGGCTCGGCCCCGGGCCAAGCAGGATTCGTTCGCTAGCGGGCAACATTGTTCGTCTCCATGGGGTCCCCGCCGCGCGTGTTTTGCGCGGTGGGGCTGAGAAGATTCAGCTCGGCGAGCGCGGCGCGAATGGCATCGATCGCCGCTGGCGGCGCCGGCAGCAGCGGCGGTCGCGGGAGGCCGCCGACGAATCCGCAGAGATTGAGCGCGGCCTTGAGCCCGGGAACGCCGTACTGCGCGCCGACCAGTTTCGACAACGGCGCGCGCTGACCCTCTTTCGGGAAGCTGAGTCGGGCTTGCATCTCGCCGCCATAACACAACACCGCTGCGGCGCTCAAAACGCCCTCCGGAGCCCCGCCGATCCCCATGAGCGCGTCGATTCCTGCTTCCGGGTCAAGCGCTGCGATCGCGACGGAAAGGTCCCCATCAGGAACCATGTGGACGCGGGCGCCGGCAGCTCGAATCTCGTCGATGAGAGCCTGGTGCCTGTCACGCTCCAGCAGTCCGATAATGAGTTCGTCCACGTCCTTTCCAAGAGCCTTGGCGATCAGCCTGCAGTTCACGCGCGGCGGCAGGGTGATGTCGATGACCCCCGCGGCTTCCGCACCGACCACGAGCTTGTCCATGTAGCAATCGGGCGCATGCATCAGATAGCCCTCGCCCTCGACGGCGGCGGCCAGAACGGATATAGCGTTCGGCGTGCCATTCGCGCAAAGATTCGTTCCCTCGAGCGGGTCCACGGCGATCTGCACGACGGGCCCTCCGTTGCCAAGGCCCACCTTCTCGCCGATGTAGAGCATCGGCGCTTCGTCCCGCTCGCCCTCGCCGATGACGATCTCGCCGTTCATGTCGAGTTCGTTCAGCACGCGTCGCATGGCGTCGCACGCTGCCGTGTCGGCGCCGTGCCGGTCGCCCTTGCCAACCCATCGTGAGGATGAGAGCGCCGCGGCTTCAGTGACGCGGAGAAAGTCGAGGTGGGGGTTGGTGCTGTCGGACGGCATCGCGGGACGCGGCTGTCCGTTCGGTTGTGCTTGGGCTTGGGAGGCTGGCTTCGTTGCCATGGGTGCTTGGATTCTACAACAGGGTTGCTCGAGTTCGCCCTATCGCTTCCGGCGTGCGCTTCCGAGAATCTGCGTGGGTACAATTTCCGCTCCGATTGCCGCATAGCTCAGTTGGTAGAGCAGCTGACTGTTAATCAGCGGGTCATAGGTTCGAGTCCTATTGCGGCAGCCAGGTTTCTAGGTTCAAACGGGTGGCGCCCACCAACATGGCATGGGCCGGAAATGGTCGGTTACCGCCACCTTTACCGCCACCCAGTCGGACGGAGGGTCTGCTTGATCGGCCAGTACGCCGCGGACGACTTCTCTCCCGCATGGTCCCCAGTTCTGGACTGAGCCTAGCCCTTGGCTGTGGACCTAAAGACGCTCTGTGTCTCCAGATCAAGAGCAGATGCAGGCGATGCGTTAGGCGCATCGCAGGAGCGTTTCTGCCCCGTGTGGCGCCCGCATAGACAGCCGCCATCAAGTGAGTAGCAACCGGAGCGCTGCTGATGCCCGTTGTGGGTCGATCAGCGGGTCGCCCGGCGCTGGGACCGGAGCTCGTGTTCTGCAAGGGGCGAATGCGACCTGCGCATGCTACGCATCCGGGGCACACATCTCTTCGCACTTCGCTTTTGCATATTCCCACGCAGAGAACGTAATCCGCTCGTCGCTTTGGGCAACTATGTACGGGTCTTCGCCAAACATTGTGTACAACATGAAGAGGTCCTCTGCCTTCGAACCGGGACAGTGGGTTGACGTCAAGTAGTCGTCCACAATTTGCTGTGAAGCGGCAATGGCAAGCTCGAGGGTGCTGAAGGATCCAAGCTCGTAATTCTCACTCTCGTCCATGTAGTAAAAATTGTCCGCGACTACTACGGTGAATGGCATTCGCGCTTCATATCCGCCCACTCGATTGTGGCCCCTTTGCCCGGGAAGCCGGAACCAACGGCCGGTGCAGGGCAGAATGGTTCATGGATATAGAGACGGCCATTGGAATCGCGCTGAGAGCGCACACCGGTCAGACGGACAAGGCCGGGCAGCCCTACATTCTTCACCCTCTTCGACTCATGCTTCGCATGGAGACGCGCGACGAACAACTTGCCGCGGTCTTGCACGACGTGGTGGAGGACACCGCCGGCAATCCGAGCCCCATCGGAATTGCGGACCTGATGGATGCGGGGCTTTCCGGCCACGCGCTTGAAGCCGTGCGGCTGCTTACGAAGGATGAGGGA
>JANNGT010000125.1:0-5300 GCA_031404015.1 Gammaproteobacteria bacterium
CCCGCCGTGACATCGACGGTCGTGCCAGCTGCAGGCGTGAACGTCACCACTTCACCCAGGGCCGGCGGCGTGACGACTGCGTCCGCATCGATGGTGGCGTCGTCCGCATCGCACGTGTAGGCAACGACATAGCGGCCCGCCGGCACGAATCCAATCGTGTACTGCGACGTGTCGGGGTTCACCATCGCGCTCGTGATTGGATCCGCACCATCGGCCGCGTTGCCATCAACGTCGTCTGGCACAATCGGCGCCGTGTCCGTCGTCGCGACCGGGCCAAAGAGGTACACATTGCCCGGCTTCGCCGACGATGCTGCGCAGCTGGCCGTGCTCTGCAGGCTCGCGTCGACCGTGCCTGTGATCGTGCCCACCTGCAGGCTGTCGACCAGGCGCATGGCGGGCTTCAGCATGTAGACCTGGCCATTGCAGGTGCCGGAGTCGGCGCGCTGCCCAGGCGGCTGGACGATGGACTTGCGCAGGTCGAAATCAATCGTGAAGTCCGTGATGGTGTCGACGCCCACGGTAAAACCCCGCACGAGCTTCAGCCCAGTCTCCGCGCCGCTCGGAATGCGCATCTCGCACTCCTGGCCGCCAATCGTCACGTACGAGTCGCGCACGGCGGGATCTGCGTTCACCTTGAGCCGCATCCATTCATAATCGCCCGCCGGCACCGACTCGCCGTCGAGCAGCAGCGCGCGCCTGGCGTCCTGCAGGGCCAGCACGTCCAGCGTCTTGGGCGTCGCGAAATCAAGCGAGAAGGCTGTGCCGTTCGCCGGCTTCAGCTCGACGCCCGTGAACTGCACGACAACCGCGTCGGCCTGGTCGAGCGGAGCGTCGGTGAGTCCCAGGCGCAGCGTGCCCGTGTTGCTGCCCGAGCCGCCATCTCCGCCGCCGCAGCCGGCCAACAGCCCAAGCAGAAGCGCGCAACTGGCCGGGCTCAATCTGGAATAGGTCATGGAATCACCTCATCTGGCAGCGCGGGGAATATCGATACGCTAGTCCGATCGCCAGAACGACGGCGTGCGCGCATCACACTTTGACCTCGCATCAGCCACTGGAATTCCCTAGACTCTCCCCGGCCTCCGCTTCGCTGACGGCAAACACCTTGAAAAACCTGATCGAGAAGCTCGTGCGGGACGCGCTGGGCGCCCTGCCGGAAGAACTGCGTCCGCCGGAATCGGCGGCGGGCATCGTGGTGGAGCGCACACGCGACTCGAGTCACGGCGACTTTGCGACCAACGTCGCGCTGCAACTGGCCAAGGCTGCGAAGCGCAAACCGCGAGAGCTCGCGCAGGCGCTCGTCGCTGCGTTGCCGGCAAACGACCTCATCGCGAAAGTGGAAATCGCGGGACCGGGTTTCATCAACTTCTTCATGGCACCCGCGGCCTACCACGCTGAGTTGACGGGCGTGCTCGAGCTTGGTCGCGGCTACGGTCGGTCGCAGATCGGCGCTCGGCAAAAAGTGATGGTCGAGTTTGTGTCTGCGAACCCCACGGGACCGCTGCACGTAGGCCACGGCCGGCACGCAGCGTTTGGCGCAACGTTGGCGAACCTGCTCGACGCCGTCGGCTACGACGTGTTTCGGGAGTACTACATCAACGACGCCGGGCGCCAGATGGAAATCCTCGCGGCAAGCGTGTGGCTGCGCTATCTGGAAAGTTTCGGCGAGCAGTTTCCATTTCCGTCCAACGGCTATCGCGGCGACTACGTTCGCCCCATCGCTGACAAACTCGTGGAGCGCGCGGGCCGCTCGCTGCTGCAGCCCGCCGCCGCGGTTTTCTCCGACCTGCCACCCGATGCGCCGGTTGGCGACAAGGACACCTACATCGATGCCGTCATCGAACGCACGCGGTCGCTGCTGGGAGACGCGGGCTTCCACCAGGCGTTTGACCTTGCGCTGCACGATATCCTGCACGACATCCGCGACGACCTCGAAGAATTCGGCGTGCGTTACGACAGCTGGTTCAGCGAGCGCAGCCTCGCCGACAACGGCGCAATCGATCACGCGCTCGACCTGCTGCGCAAGAACGGCGTGGTTTACGAGAAAGAGGGCGCCCAGTGGTTCCGCGCCACCGATTTCGGCGACGAAAAAGACCGCGTGGTCGTGCGCGAAAACGGCATCAAGACGTATTTTGCGTCCGACATTGCGTACCACCTGAACAAGCGCGAGCGCGGGTTCGAGCAACTGATCGACATCCTGGGCTCTGACCATCATGGATACATCGCGCGAGTGCGCGCGGGCCTCGTCGCCATGGGCCAGCCGGGCGACAGCCTCGACGTGCGGTTGATGCAGTTCGTCACGCTTTACCGCGGCGGCGAGAAAGTGCAGATGTCGACGCGGTCGGGTGAATTCATCACGCTGCGCGAGTTGCGCCGTGAAGTCGGCAACGACGCCGCGCGATTTTTCTACGTGCTGCGCAGCAACGAACAGCATCTCGATTTCGACATGCAGCTGGCGACATCTCGCTCGAACGAGAACCCCGTGTACTACATCCAGTACGCGCATGCGCGGGTGTGCAGCGTGCTGCGGCAGATGCGTGAGAAAGGCTTCGAGCACGACGAGGCGCGCGGGCGCGCGTCTCTCGCAACCCTGACCGAGCAGCACGAGCAGGCCCTGCTCGCGACGGTGAGTCGTTATCCGGAGGCGGTCGAGATGGCGGCGCTGCAGCGGGCGCCCCATGCGCTCGTGCACTACCTGCGTGACCTCGCGACAGACTTCCACGCGTACTACAACGCGCACCAGTTCCTGGTTGCCGACGAGGCCGTGCGTGATGCGCGCGTCACGTTGATCCGCGGCGTTCGGCAAGTGGTGTGCAATGGATTGTGCTTGCTGGGCGTGTCGGCACCGGAGGCCATGTGACCTCGTCGTCGCGAGGCGGCCGCACCCTGGGCCGCGATTACAAGGATGTGCGCCGGCATGCGCCGGCGGCCCCCGGTCAGGTATTCAGCGGCTGGACGGGGTTCGTGCTGGGGCTCGGGGTGGGCCTGACGTTCGCACTCGGCCTGCATCTGTATCACCGCAACCAGTTGGCCGGTGCGGCCGAACCGGTTCCCGCGCCAGCCCAGTCACCGGCCTCTGCCACGGCGGCCGACGAAAGCGCTATTGCCCGGGCGGATCCGGCCACATCAGCGGAGCTCGATTTCTACGACATGCTGCCCAAGCAGGAAGTCGATGTCGCGACCGATTCGTCCAGGAGCGGGCAGGCCGCCACGCAGGCGCCGCTGCCGACGGGCGATGTCGTGTTGCAGGCCGGATCGTTCAAGCAGGCCCCAGAGGCCGAAAAAATGCAGGCGCAACTGGCGCTGGTGGGCATCTCTGCCCGTATCCAGCGTGCCTCGGTCGATGACGAGACCTGGTATCGCGTGCGGATCGGACCGATTGCGACGGTCGAGGAACTGCGCGACGTGCAGTCGAAGCTGCGCGAGGCCGAGATCAACGCCACCGCAGTGACTCCGGCGCAATAGCCACGCCGCACGTCGACGAGTCGCCGCTCAATCGCGTGTCGCGAAGTTTGCAGTACCAGTATCTATCGTGGCAGCACAAAGAAAACGGGCCACGACGTTGCCGTCGAGGCCCGCTTGAACTTGACCAGTTATGCTGGTTCTTCGATGTTCTACAGTCTTATCTGCCGACGCGGCGACGCGCCAGGCCGAGTCCAAGCAAACCCAAACCGAGCAGTGCTAGCGTGCCGGGTTCCGGAACGGCCGTTACTTCAGCTTCGGTCGAGGGATTTTCTGTCTCCTGCTGATCTTCTGTTGCCTGCGAGCCCTGGTTCAAGCCCGCATCAGCGGACTTCCCCGCGCCTGCTGCGGCCGTGGGAAAACCTGCGAACACAGGCGCGGAGTTGGCGATCACGCTATTAATGTTCGCGTTTGCTACCGCCGTTTCCGATGCGTTGGCAGCGCCAGCACTGGCGGACGAGACTTTGGTAACGTCTTCGGCGGTACTCGAGGCGGTCCCGCACATTGCCAGCAGTTTGGCGCGCTTCTTCGCCTTCATTTTGCTGCCTGCGAGCTTGGCGCACTTCTTGCGAAGTTTTGCCTGCTGCTTGAGCTGCTTCGTGGTCGCCTTCGCGCTGGCCGTCGTTCCTGCCATCGCGCTGGACGCCGTCGGGGCACTGGAGGTCACCGTCACGGCTTGGGCCGGCGCGGCAGCGAGGGTGAGAATCGCCACACAGGGCAGCAATGCGAGTTTGATGATGTTCTTCATGGTTCCTGTCGTCTCAGCGGTCAAAATTCGTCCCCCGAACAGCTGTTTGCAACACACGTGCCATACTTAGAAAAGTTATATAAATCAATATATTGCAACGTTTACATAATGCATTGCCGATGGGGGTGGAAAGCCTGTCGTCGATTGGTTTGAGTCTGGTTCCACATAACGCGTTGGAGTCCTACGACCGTGGGCACGAATGCCTACAAATGGTCGGTTGCGCGAACAACTAAACGCCCTTTCGCACTCCAAAGTGAGACGTGTGTCTCAGTTGTTCAGGCTGGTTCGCTGCAAGGCCGTCTGTAAATAATTTCGACGCACCGTTGCGCGGTGTTGCGCTGGCCGAAGCGTGCCAGGGGCGCTGCTGGCCGGACGATCACTCCGCGGGGACGACGTCGTTCGCGTCAGCTGCCGCGGCCCGTCGATCGAGTTGGCGCAACGTGATGGCTTCAGCCACGTGTTCGCTCGACACGTTTTTGCTCCCGGCCAGGTCCGCAATCGTGCGCGCCACCCGCAACACGCGGTGATAGGCGCGCGCGGAAAGACCCAGTTGTCGCGTGGCGCGCGCCAATAAGGACATCGCAGCCGGTGCGGCAGTGCAGGCCGTGATGAGTTCGCTGCCGACCAGCCGGGCGTTGCTGCGGCCCTGTCGCTGTCGTTGCAGCTCGCGCGCAGCCGCAACGCGACGCGCAACGACGACCGAAGACTCCGGTGCCGCGTCGCCTGTCAGGTCGGCGAGGGCGACCTGACCCACTTCGATGTGCAGGTCGATCCGGTCCAGCAGCGGACCCGAGACGCGGCTGCGATACGCAGCGATGCGCTCGGGCGCACAACGACAGCGGCCCCTCGTATCGCCGAAGTGGCCGCACGGGCACGGGTTCATCGCGGCAACCAACTGGAAGCGCGCGGGGAACTCAGCCTGCCGAGCTGCCCGCGAGATCACGATGACGCCGCTTTCCAGCGGCTCGCGCAATACCTCGAGCACGTGGCGATCGAACTCGGGCAGTTCGTCCAGGAACAGCACGCCGTTGTGCGCCAGCGAAATCTCGCCGGGACGCGGGCGTCCGCCGCCACCCACGAGCGCAACGGCCGA
>JANNGT010000126.1:0-34822 GCA_031404015.1 Gammaproteobacteria bacterium
CGCAGCCGCAACGCGACGCGCAACGGCGATGGACGGCTCCGGTGCCGCGTCGCCTGTCAGGTCGGCGAGGGCGACCCGACCCACTTCGATGTGCAGGTCGATCCGGTCCAGCAGCGGACCCGATACGCGGCTGCGATACGCAGCGATACGCTCGGGCGCACAACGACAGCGGCCCCTCGTATCGCCGAAGTGGCCGCACGGGCACGGGTTCATCGCGGCAACCAACTGGAAGCGCGCGGGGAACTCAGCCTGCCGCGCGGCCCGCGAGATCACGATGACGCCGCTTTCCAGCGGCTCGCGCAATACCTCGAGCACGTGACGGTCGAACTCGGGCAGTTCGTCCAGGAACAGCACGCCGTTGTGCGCCAGCGAAATCTCGCCGGGACGCGGGCGTCCGCCGCCACCCACGAGCGCAACGGCCGACGCCGTGTGATGCGGGGCGCGGAAAGGCCGGCGATGCCAGCCTTCGAGCCGAAACCCTTGTAGCGAGAGCGAGCGGATCGCAGCGGATTCGATGGCCTCGTCTTCACTCATGTCGGGCAGTGGGCAGGCGTTGCGCGAGCATGCTCTTGCCGCTGCCAGGCGGCCCGATGAACAGCAGGCTGTGCTCGCCGGCCGCCGCAATCTCCAGCGCGCGACGCGCCCCCGGTTGCCCGCGCACTTCAGCCAGGTCTGGCCCATGGGAGGTTTGCTCGCGTCCGGAGGCGATGCCGATGGGCGCCGCCTCGAGCGCAAGCGCCTGCTGCCCCGCCGCGTGGCGGCATACGTCGCGCAGGTGAGCCGCGACGAAGATGCGCGCGTGCTTCGCCAGTGCGGCTTCGCGGCCGTTGGCGAGCGGCACGATCAGGGCGTGGCCGGCGCGCGCGGCCTGCAACGAACTCGGCAGCAGGCCACGCGTGCCGTGCAGCTCGCCACCGAGCGACAGCTCACCGTAAAGCTCCACACCGACGAAGGGACCTGCAGGCAGTTGCTCTGAGGCGATGAGGATGCCCACCGCGATCGCCAGGTCGAAACGGCCGCCTTCCTTGGGCAAATCCGCCGGGGCCAGGTTGACCGTCACCCGGCCGGCGGGAAACTCGTACCCGCAATTGGTCAGCGCGGCGCGCACCCGGTCCTTGCTCTCCTTCACGGCGGTTTCGAGCAGCCCCACGACCGAGAACGCAGGGAGGCCCGCCCCCACGTCGACTTCGACGCGTACGAGCGGCGCCTCGAGACCCTGCGGCGTGCGACTCAGGAGCGTGGCGAGCGTCATGCGACATCCAGCGTAACCAGTGGTGCTGTCGATATGCCGTCCAGGCAGCACGCACTCAAGCTGCGAATCGACCGCTTTCGCATAGAATGTCGGCATGAAACTGCATCAATTGCGCTATCTCGCCGCGGTGGCCCAGACCGGGCTCAACATCACGGCTGCGGCGGAGAAGCTGCACACGTCACAACCCGGCGTCAGCAAGCAGATCAAGCTGCTCGAGGACGAACTCGGCTTCCAGATCTTCGTGCGTGACGGTCGCAACCTGACGCGCGTGACGCCGGCCGGGCAGCAGGTGATCGACCGTGCGGTCAAGATCCTGCGCGAAGTGCAGAACATCAAGCGCCTGTCGGACGACCTCAAGGACGAAGAACGCGGCTCGCTCTCCATCGCGACCACGCACACGCAGGCCCGGTACGTGTTGCCCGAGGTCATCAAGCAGTTTCGCGAAAAGTACCCGGAAGTCCGACTGCACCTGCACCAGGGCACGTCTGAGCAGATCGCGGAAATGGCCGCGCTCGACCGCATCGACTTCGCGATCGCCACCGGCTCCGAAGGACTTTTCGACGGTTACTCGCTGCTGCCGTGCTATCGCTGGCACCGGCACGTCGTGGTGCCACGCAATCACCCGCTCGCGCGCAGCAAGAAGGAGCTCACGCTCAAGCAACTGGCGGCGTACCCGATCGTCACGTACGTATTCAGCTTCACGGGCCCTTCGTCGCTGCACGGCATTTTCGCCAAGGAAGGGCTGGTGCCGAACGTCGTGCTCACGGCGCGCGACGCTGACGTCATCAAGACGTACGTGCGGCTCGGGCTCGGCGTGGGCATCGTCGCGAGCATGGCGGTGGAGCAGAAGGATGACGCCGATCTTGTGCACATCGACGCCTCGAACCTGTTCCCCGCCCATACCACCTGGATCGGGTTCCGGCGCGGCGGCCTGCTGCGCAAGTACCAGCTCGACTTCATCCAGCTGTTCGCGCCGCAACTGTCGCGCAGGCTGATCGAGCGCGCGGCGGGGGCCGCCACGCCGGCAGATGTCGCGCAGTTGACGGCCGACATCGAACTGCCACTGCGCTAGCGGGCGCAACCGGCCGCAGCACGAGTCAGCGGTCGTGCAGCCGTGATGACGGCATCCCTCGCCGTTCTGTCCTGTCACCGTTTCCTAACCGCTGCGCGACTGACCGCATAACCACCGGTACCTAAGATCTCGCCCTACTTTTCATATATGCGGCGCGGATCGGGCGGACGAGGATGTGTTCCTGACCCGCTTCGCCCTTGGCTTCTGAACGGAGAACTGTGATGTCCATACACCAAGTCTTGAAAGCGATAGCAGCATCGCTGATCGGCGCGCTCGCCTTGCTGGCCGGCCCGACGCTGCATGCGGAGTCGACGCTGCTGAACGTGTCGTATGATCCAACGCGCGAGCTCTACGACGATTACAACAAGGCGTTCGCGCAGTACTGGAAGAGCAAGACCGGCAAGGAGCTTGCCATCCGGCAGTCGCACGGCGGGTCCGGCAAGCAGGCGCGCACGGTCATCGACGGACTGCCCGCCGATGTCGTGACGCTGGCGCTTGCGTATGACATCGACGCCCTTGCGACGCAGGGCAAGCTGCTGCCCGCCAACTGGCAGTCGCGTCTGCCGAACAACAGCTCGCCTTACACGTCGACGATCGTGTTGCTCGTGCGCAAGGGCAACCCGAAGAAAATCAAGGATTGGGGCGATCTCGCGCGTCCAGGTGTTGCGGTCATCACGCCGAATCCCAAGACATCGGGCGGCGCGCGCTGGAATTACCTCGCTGCCTGGGCCTGGGCGTTGAAGCAACCGGGCGGCAGTGCGGCCACGGCGGAGGACTACATCGGCAAGCTCTACAAGAACGTCCCGGTGCTCGACACGGGTGCACGCGGCTCGCTCACGACCTTTGCCCAGCGTGGCATCGGCGACGTGATGATCTCGTGGGAAAACGAGGCGCTCCTCGCCTCGAAGCAGTTGGGCAAGGACAAGTTCGAGATCGTCGTGCCCTCGCTGAGCATCCTCGCGGAACCGCCCGTTGCCGTCGTCGACAAGGTCGCGATTCGTCGCGGCACGACCGCCGAGGCCCGCGCGTACCTGGAGTACCTGTATTCCAAGGAGGGCCAGGAGATCGTCGCGCAGCACTACTATCGGCCGCGCGATCCCGCCGTCGCGGCGAAATACGCGTCGACTTTTCCCAGGCTGAGTCTCGTCTCCATCGCTGACTTCGGCGGCTGGGCCAAGGCACACGCGATGCACTTCGCGGACGGCGGCACTTTCGACAGGATCTACGCGCGCTAGACAGGCCCTGTAGGAATCGTCGGCGGCGACTCGGCAAAGAGTCGCCGTCGGCCCCACCGCTCGGCGCGCTACCATGGTCTCGTCCCAGGAGACTCAGCGATGCCGCTTTCCCGTCCCCCCTTTTCACGTCTGGCTTGCTTCGCAACAGCCCTGCTGGCGCTCCTGTTACTGCCCGTAGCCCACGCCGAAGTGACGCTGCTCAACGTGTCATACGATCCGACGCGCGAGTTCTACGACGCTTACAACCGCGAGTTCGCGCAGTATTGGCAGCAGCGCACCGGCCAGGAGGTGGCAATCCGCCAGTCGCATGGCGGCTCGGGCAAGCAGGCACGCATGGTGATCGACGGTCTGCCCGCCGATGTCGTGACACTGGCACTCGGGTACGACATCGACGCCCTGGCGAGCAAGGGCAAGTTGTTGCCGGCCAACTGGCAGGGCCGCCTGCCGCACAACAGCTCGCCGTACACCTCGACCATCGTGTTCCTCGTGCGCAAGGGCAACCCGAAGGGGATCCGCGACTGGGGAGACCTCGCCAAGCCGGGTGTGCAGGTGATCACGCCGAACCCCAAGACCTCGGGCGGCGCGCGCTGGAACTACCTCGCCGCCTGGGCGTGGGCGATGGAACAGCCCGGTGGCACACCAGCCACCGCAGCCGACTTCCTCGGCAAGCTCTATCGCAATGTGCCGGTGCTGGACACGGGCGCGCGGGCATCACTCACGACATTCGCCCAACGTGGGATTGGCGACGTGATCATCACGTGGGAAAACGAGGCGTACATGGCCTCGGCGCGACTGAAGAAGCAGCATTTCGTGACCATCGTGCCATCGGTGAGCATCCTGGCCGAACCGCCGGTCGCGATCGTCGACAAGGTCGCGGTGCGACGCGGCACGGTCGAAGTGGCGCGCGCGTACGTTGAGCACCTGTATTCCAAGCGCGCGCAGGAGATCGCGGCCGAGCACCACTACCGTCCGCGCGACCCGGAGGTCGCCGCACGTTATGCCGCCCTGTTCCCGCAGGTGAACATGTGGACCATTGACAACTTCGGTGGCTGGGCCCACGCCAACGCGACACACTTCGCGAACGACGCCGAATTCGATCGAATCTACAACCGCAAGTGACGCCGCCGGCGTTTGTGGCAAGCTGCCTGGACCATGGTTGCCGGCCGTAAACTGAACATTCCCGCAGGCCACGGCGCGCATCCAGGCGCCGGCGAAGCAGGTGCATTCGCCAGCTTGAGAGGTCTCGGCGACGTGTTCCAGTACACACGCCACGCGCTCGAACTGGTGTGGTCTACCAGCCGCCCCCTCACGGTTGCTCTCGCCGCACTGACGCTGCTCGCAGGCGTGCTGCCCGCAGCGATCGCGTTCATCGGCGCGAAAATCGTCGATGCGGTCGTCGCCGCGGTCGGCATCCACCAGGCCGCGGGCACAACGGACCTCACGACGGTCCTGAGTTACGTGGTGCTCGAGGGCGTGCTGGTCGCGGCTCTTGCAGCCGTGCAGCGCGGCCTCTCGACGTGCCAGTCCTTGCTGCGCGCCCAGCTGGGGCAACGCGTCAACGAGATGATCCTCGAGAAGGCCCTGACGCTCGACCTGCGTCATTTCGAGGACTCGGAGTTCTACGACAAGCTCACGCGTGCGCGGCGCGAGGCTTCAACGCGCCCGCTAGCGCTGGTCATGAGCAGCTTCGGCCTCGTGCAGAATGCGATCGCGCTGCTCAGCTTCGGCACGTTGCTCGCGCAGTTCTCGCCATGGGCAGTGGCGGTGCTGCTGCTCGCGGGCCTGCCGTCGTTCATCGCCGAAGCCAAGTTTTCCGGCGACGCGTTTCGCCTCTTTCGGTGGCGCTCGCCCGAAACGCGCATGCAGATGTACCTCGAGACGGTCATCGCGCGCGAAGACCACGCCAAGGAGGTGAAACTGTTCGAGCTGGGGCCGCGCCTGCTCGAGCGTTATCGCTCGATCTTCCAGAAGGTATTCCGTGAAGACCGCGCGCTCACGATCCGGCGCGACACCTGGGGCTTCTTCCTCGGCCTCGTCAGCACCGGCGCCTTCTACGCGGCCTACGCCTGGGTAGCAGTGAGTGCCGTGCAGGGCAAGATCACGCTGGGCCAGATGACCATGTACGTGCTGCTGTTCCGCCAGGGCCAATCGGCGGTGTCTGCGATCCTGTCGGCGATCGGCGGCATGTACGAAGACAACCTCTACCTGTCCACGTTGTACGAATACCTCGACACGCCGGTCGCCGCCGCCTCGGGCACGGCAACCGCAGGTGCCAGTCCCGGCGCTGGACTGCGGTTCGATGCCGTGACCTTCACGTATCCCGGTGCCTCGGAGCCGGCCGTGCGTGACGTGACGTTTACCCTGCGACCCGGCGAAAGCCTGGCCCTCGTCGGCGAGAACGGCTCAGGCAAGACGACGCTGATCAAGCTGCTGACACGCCTGTATACACCGGACGCCGGGCGCATCCTGCTCGACGGCACGGATCTCGCAGACTGGCAGCCGACGGCGCTGCGGCGGCGGGTCGGGGTCATTTTCCAGGACTTCGCGCGCTATCAGCTCAAGGTTGGCGAGAACATCGGTGCGGGCGACGTCAGTCATTTCGACGACGAATCGCGCTGGCGCGAGGCGGCGGGCCTGGGCATGGCCGCGCCGTTCATCGAGGAACTGCCCGGTGGTTACCAGGCGCAGCTGGGCAAGTGGTTCAAGGACGGGCGCGAACTGTCGGGCGGTCAGTGGCAGAAGGTTGCACTGTCGCGTGCGTTCATGCGCGAGGACGCCGATATCCTCGTGCTCGACGAGCCGACCGCTGCAATGGATGCGCGCGCGGAGGCGCAGGTGTTCGAGCAGTTCCAGGCGCTCGCGCGCTCACGCCTGGTGATCCTGATTTCGCACCGGTTCTCGACCGTGCGCATGGCCGACCAGATCCTGGTCATCGAGGGTGGCCGCATCCTGGAGCGCGGCAGCCACGAGGCGCTGATGCAGCTCGACGGTCACTACGCCGGGCTGTTTGCTTTGCAGGCGAAGGGATACCGCTAGGAAGTGAGTAGTGAGTAGTGAACGGAATCACTAATCACTACTCACTACTCACTAATCACTTCCTCAGGCCTTCCGCAGGTACTCGGTCTTCAGCACGATCGTGTTGCGCCCCTGGCCGCATTCGATGGCCTCCGCGTCGGCCGTCAGGCGGATGTTCCTGAAAGTGGTGCCGCGCTTGAGCGTATCCGAGGACCCCTTCACACGCAGGTCCTTGGTCACCTGCACTGCATCGCCTTCGACGAGTTCGTTGCCATTGCTGTCGCGCACAGTCATGCCATTAATTCCTTTCTTGGATACGCCAAGGATGAGCCTCGCTCAGCGCATGCGCAACCGCGTCAAGCCTGGACCTCGTCAATGCGATACCCCGCCCCCGGCTCCGTCTTGAGAACTTTGGGCAGGCCCGGATCCACCTCGATCTTGTGTCGCAATCGATGCACCAGTTGTTTCAGCAACTGGCGGTCACCGCTGCCGCGGTGTCCCCAGACGTGCGTCAGCAGGCGTTCCGTACCGACGACGTGCCCTGCGTTCGCCAGCAGGATCTGCAGCAGGCGTGTTTCGAGCTTGGTCAGCTTGACGGGCGGCGCCGCGCCCACGTGCAGCACCAGCGACTCGAGGTCGAGGCTCAGGCTGCCTACGGTCATCGCGCCCCCGCTCTCGAGTCCAGATCGACGCAGCAATGCACGCACACGGGCCAGCAACGTCCGCGGGCTGAACGGCTTGGTCAGGTAGTCGTCGGCACCGATATCGAGCGCGCGCACGAGGTCTTCTTCCTCCCCCCGGGCCGTGAGCATCATCACTGGAATGCGCGATTGTTTGCGGATCGCCTCGCAGATGTCGAAGCCGCTGCCGCCGGGCAGGTTGATGTCGAGGATCGCGAGGTCGGGTGACTCCGCGGCGAAGACGCGCAGCGCGCTCGGCACGTCGACGGCCTTGACCACGACGAAGCCGGATTGCGACAGCGCGAAGCCCACGAGCGACAGCAGGTCGGGATCGTCATCGACGACCAGCAGCTTCATGCTGCGGCGGGGCCTGCACTCGGCAGGCGCACGGCGAAACGCGTCAATCCCTGGTCGTCCTGCGTTGCGACGACCGAGCCGCCGTGCCGGCCAACGATCGATTTGACGATCCACAGTCCGAGGCCCAGCCCGCGCGGCTCCGGCTCGGCATCCGTTGCGCGGTGAAAACGCTCGAAGATCGAGCCGCGCTCGGTCTCGGTCACGCCCGGACCTGCGTCGTCGACCGTCACCTCGAGTGCGCCGTCGACGGCTCGAGCGGCGACCTTGACCGCGCTGCCTTCCGGTCCAAACTTGTTCGCGTTCGCCAGCAGGTTGACGAAGACCTGGACCAGCCGCGGACCATCGCCGACGAGCGGTGGCAGATCTGCCGGCACGGCTACCTCGAGGGTCTGCCCGCGTTGCGGGAACAGGCTGGCCACCAGCTCGACCGCGTCCTGCACCACCTCGTGCAGGTGCAGGTGCTGCTGGCGGATCGTCACCTGTCCCGACTCGATGCGCACGCTTTCAAGCAGGTTGTCGATCAGGCGCGTGAGGCGCAGCGACCCGCGCCGCAACGACGTGACGAGTTCTTCCAGCTGGTCGCGCGGCAGGTCGTGCAGGTTTTCCTGCAGCAGCTCGATCGACGCCAGCTGCGCAGCCAGGGGCGTGCGGAACTCGTGCGAGATGTTGGCGAGGATCGAATCCCGCGCGCGCCGCGCCGCCTCGAGATCGGTCTCGTCGCGCATGACCTGCACCTGCAGGCCGCCCACCATGCCGGCACTGGTGATGATCACGGTGCGCTGGGACCCATCGGCACGCTGCAGGATCTCGGTCGCCTGTGCCTGGCCGTGCTCCCGCGACGCAACGATCGGGCACGCGGTATCGCACGGCACGCGGCCGTCCTCTGTCCTGCAGGGACGCAGCACGTCGCCGCAAACTTGCCGATGGCGTTGGTTGCTGCAACACCCAGCATGCGTTCGGCCTGGGGGTTCATGTACTTGACGTTGCGATTGGCGTCGACAGCGTAGACGCCCTCCACCACGCCGCGCAGCAGCGCCTGCGCATCCGCCTCGCTGCGGCGCAGGCTGGCGGTGAGTCCGACCAGGTGATGGCGCATGTCCTCGAGCGTGCGCGCGAGCGCCACCACTTCCGGGCCGCCGCCTGCGATCGGAATCGAGGCCGAGAAGTCGCCGCGCCCCAGGCGCGTTGCGGAGTCGGCAACCGACTGCAGTGGCCGCACGATACGCCGCGCCAGGATCAGTGCTGCGGCGACGGCCGCCAGGCTCAGCAGGAACGCGGTCCATGCGAGCCGCTTGACGAAGCCCGCCACTTCCGCATCACTGGCCGAGGCCGGCAGGCGGGCCTCGAGCAGCGTGATGCCCTCGCCCGTCGATGCGAAGATCGGCGTGCTCGACGCGAACAGGTCGCGCGGCTTGATGCGGCGCGCGACGCTTTCCGCGCGCGACAGCGCGGTCGAGTGCAGTTCCTTGAAGTCCGGTTCAACGTTGTCGAGCCAGTTCGACAGGCGCACGAGTCGGATCGGCATGCCGGCCTGTTCGGACAAGGTCGCGGTCAGCCGCTGGTCAAAGTAGCGCAGCGTAACGACGCGCGTTTCGACGAAGTTCGGCACGACGGCAACCGCGCCGGTGAGACCATCGGGCTGCCATGCCGGAGCCATCATGAAACGCTCGCCCTGGTCGGCACCGGCTTCAAGTGTCTCGTTCCAGGGCACCCCCGGCACGGTTGCCGCAATGACGTTGGAGCCGACCATCACGGCGCAGGCCTGCAGGTTGAGCGTGCCGCACGCGCGACGCAGGAACAGTTCCGTCTGAGCGCGATTGCCGGCGCGGATCAGCCGCTGCAGGGGTTTACGCGACGCGAGCACTCGTGTCGTGGTCAGCGTGTCCTCGCCGAGACGCCGCAATTCCTCGCGCGCAGCCACGCCGGCGAACTGCACGGTGGAGATGGCCTGCTGCTCAGCCTGCTTGCGCAGCAAACCGACCGCGCTGAACGCCAGCACGAAGATGGCGGCGAGCACGAGTCCGCCCAGGGTCAGCGTCAGCGTGCGCTCGAGCGTGGCCGGGCCAGCCGTCAGCCGCCTGAGGCTCGCCATCCATTCGCGTAATTGTGCGGGAATCCTGTCCATCAACCCGTGCGCCGGTCGGCGCGCCACTCCACGAATGTCTTGATCACCAGCGTCACCATCGCGAGCAGCGCCAGCACGGACGCCACTGCGAAGGCTGCCACGAACAGGTACTCGTTGTAGAGGATTTCGACCTGCAGGGGCATGGTGGTGGTCAGGCCGCGGATATGACCGGACACCACGGACACTGCGCCGAATTCCCCCATCGCGCGGGCGTTGCAGAGAATCACGCCGTAGATGAGGCCCCAGCGGATCTTGGGCAGCGTGACCCGCAGGAACGTCGTCCAGGCGCTGGCGCCGAGCGTGATCGCGGCCTCCTCCTCCTCGCTGCCCTGCTGCTGCATGAGCGGGATCAACTCGCGGGCAACGTATGGGAACGTGACGAACATGGTCGCGAGCACGATCCCGGGCACGGCAAAGATGACCTGGATGTCGTTGTCCTGCAGCCACTGGCCCCACCAGCCGTGCGCGCCGAACAACATCACGAACACGAGGCCCGCGATGACCGGCGAGATCGCGAACGGCAGGTCGATCAGCGTGATCAGCAGGCTCTTGCCCTTGAACTCGAACTTGGCGATGGCCCAGGCGGCAGCGATGCCGAACAGCGTGTTTACGGGCACGACGATCGCAGCAGTCAGCAGGGTGAGCTTGATGGCCGAGATGGTATCGGGGTTCTTGAACGATTCGAGGAAGACGCGCACGCCTTCGGCGAACGCCTGCGACAGCACGGCGCCCAATGGCGCGAGCAGCAGCAGTCCCAGGAACGAAATCGAAACGGCGATGAGACCGATGCGCCCCGCGCGCAAGGCGGGCGACACGTGGCTGCGTTTCTCGGAGCGAGGTGCGCCGCCGGCCACGTCAGTTGTCCGCCCGGACGTAGCGCCGCCGGCTCCAGCTCTGCGCGAGGTTGATCACGAGCAGCATCAGGAAGGACACCAGCAGCATCGTGAAACCGAGCGCTGCCGCGCCGTTGTAATCGAACTGCTCGAGCTTGATCACGATGAGCAGCGGCGTGATCTCCGTCTTGAGCGGCAGGTTGCCGGAGATGAAGACGACCGAGCCGTACTCGCCAACGCCGCGCGCGAACGCCATGGTGAAGCCAGTGACCAGCGCGGGCAGGACGGCGGGCAGGATGATCCGGCGGAACACGGTGAACGGGCCCGCGCCCAGAGTCTCGGCGGCTTCTTCGAGATCGCGTTGCGCCTCCACCAGCGCGGGCTGCACGGAACGCACCACGAACGGCAGTCCGATCAGGATCAGCGCGACGACGACGCCGACCCACGTATAGGCCACCTGCAGGCCCAGGTACTGCTGCAGCTTGACACCAAGCCAGCCCGTCGGTGAGAAGACCGCTGCGAGCGCAATGCCGGAAACCGCGGTAGGCAGCGCGAACGGCAGGTCGATCAATGCATCGACCAGGCGGCGGCCCGGGAACTCGTAACGCACCAGCGACCACGCGACGATGAAGCCGAAGAACGCATTGATGCAGGCGGCAATGAATGCTGCGCCGAAGCTCAACCGGTAGGACGCGAGCGCGCGTTCGTCGAGGACCGTGTCGATGAACTCGGCCCACGTCATCGACGTGGTCTTGAAGACCAGCGCCGCGAGCGGCAGCAGCACCAGCGCGCTGAGGAAAAACGTGGTGAATCCCAGCGTCAGGCCAAAGCCCGGGAGGATGCTCGATTGCCGGAACCAGGACGCGCCAGTCATCTCAGCCTTCCGGCAGCGTCTCGGCCCGTGCCGAGTTCACGATCAGCACGGGGCGCGCCGGACTCTGCTCGAGCAACGCGCGCAGCCAGTCTCGTTGGATAGCCGCGGGGTTGGACGTGCCGAGCACCAGCATGCTGTGTTCGTACGCGGCAAGTTCTTTCTGCAATTCTTCCGCCACTGCGCCCGGTCGCAACTCCGTGCGCATGTCGAGGCCGTGGTCGGCCTGTGCCGATGAACGCGCATCCAGCAGGTCGCGCATGTAGGTGGCGCGCTCTGTTTCTGCGGATGTGGCCGGCTGTATACCGAGGTAAATGGCCTCGGCCGCGACGTGTCGCAGCAGGCTCGCTGCCACTGCCAGCGTCGCACGGCGCGAGGCCGCGTCGAGCGCGTGGATCACAACGTGATTCGGCAAGGCCGCGGTCGGCGGCACACAGAGCAACTGCACGGCGCCGTGCGTCAAGTGCCACTCGGCCTCTGCCGCACAGTCCGGCCCGGTGGCGATCGCCGGCATGCCAGGGGGAGCGCGTTCGAACCGGCCGATGCGGGTAGCGACGCGAGTCTGCATGCGCGTGCCGAGCGTCGCGAGCAGCGGGGAGTCCTGCAGCTGCCGTGCCGCGGTGGCATCGGCTGCAACGGCCGTGAAACTCGATATTGGCGTGGGCAGCACGTGGATGCGTCGGGCGCCCACCGCCACGCGCTGACCCACCGTGACCGGAAAGCCGCGCTGCTCCGGCAGGGTGCGCGAGACTTCGAACAAAGAGCCCGTGTCTGCAGCGCCGTCCCGCCCCGGCGCGACGGGCACGGGGCCGTCACTCGACATGCGTACACGCAGGCGCTCGACCGCGCCGCCGAAAAGCAACTCCTCGACCCGGCCATGACCGACGAAATTGGCTTTGATGGCGCTTTCGTCGTCACAGAGCTCGACTTCCTCGGGCCGCAACACCGCAACGACCTCGCGTGGCACGTCCCCACCGGCAAGAGGCGCTGCGCTGAAGCGCACCCCACGTGACGTGCGATAGCCGAGCAACAGGTTGGCCGCGCCGAGGAACGTGGATACGAAACGCGTGGCCGGCCGGGTGTAGAGATCGTCTGGTTGGCCGCACTCGAGCAGGCGACCCTGGTGCATCACGCCGATGCGATCGGCGAGCGCAAAGGCCTCTTCCTGGTCGTGCGTGACGAGCACCGTGGTCATGTTCAGCTCGCGCTGGATCTGGCGGATCGTGCGGCGCAGTTCCTCGCGGATCTTCGCGTCGAGCGCGCCGAACGGCTCGTCCATCAGCAGCACTTCGGGACGGTTGGCGAGCGCGCGGGCGACGGCGACACGCTGCTGCTGGCCACCCGACAGCTGCGCGGGGAGACGGTCATCCATCCCCTCGAGGGCGACCAGCTTGAGCAGCTCCTTGCGGCGCGCCCGTCGTTCGGCTGCCTTGACCTTGCGCACACGCAGCGCGAACTCGATGTTGTCGCCGATGGTCATGTGGCGGAACAGCGCGTAATGCTGGAACACGAATCCGACCTGGCGCTGGCGCACGTTCACGTGAGTCACGTCCCGCCCGTGCAGCGACACGCGACCGTGATCGATCTCCGTGAGGCCTGCGATCGACCGCAGCAACGTGCTCTTGCCGGAACCGCTGGGACCCAGCAGCACGAGGAATTCGCCCTGGTGGACGTTCAACGAGACATCGTTGACGACCGGTACGCCTTGATACCGCTTGGTTACCTGGTCGAGTGCGATGGACATGCGCAAGCCACGGAGTTACCTGGAATTTGCGCCATCGTAGTTACTGCAGGTTACGCTGTCAGTAGCGCCGGGGTGACATTTCGGTAACATCGTACGTTGCGACCTGCAGTCCGCGTCGTTACCCGTCCAGGAACTGAACATGACGCTTCCCTCCTACGAAAAGCTCGGAGCTTTCTACCTTGGCCGCGAGTTCGACGCGTCGTCGAAGCAATTGGGCGCTGAAGTGCTCTACGACTCGCGCGACCTGACGACGCATGCAATCTGTATCGGCATGACGGGCAGCGGCAAGACAGGGTTGTGCCTGTCGTTGCTCGAAGAGGCGGCCATCGACGGGATTCCCGCCATTGCCATCGATCCCAAGGGCGACATCGCCAACCTGGCGCTGACGTTTCCGGCGCTGCGGCCCGAAGACTTCCGTCCCTGGGTCGACGCGGGCGAGGCCGCGCGCAAGGGTCAGAGCGTCGACGAGTTTGCGGCCGCCACGGCGACGACGTGGCGCAAGGGTCTCGAGGAGTGGGGCCAGGACGGCGCACGCATACAGCGTCTGCGCGACGCCGCCGCGGTCGACATCTACACGCCGGGTTCCAACGCCGGCCGACCGCTGTCCATCCTGCGCTCGTTCTCGGCGCCTGATCCGTCGCTGGCGAACGACGCGACGGCGTTGAAGGAGCGCATCGGTTCAGCCGTCGCCGGGCTGCTCGGCCTGCTCGGTGTCGACGCCGACCCTATCCGCAGTCGCGAATACATACTGCTGTCAGCGCTGCTCGACGCCGCGTGGCGCAAGGGCGAGAGCCTCGACCTCGGCGGCCTGATCCGTTCGGTGCAGAAGCCGCCGTTCGACACGATCGGCGTGTTCGACGTCGATAGCTTTTATCCGTCGAAGGACCGCATGGAGCTCGCGTTGCGCATCAACGGGCTGCTGGCCTCGCCCGGCTTCGAGGCCTGGCTGTCCGGCGATGCGCTCGACATCCAGTCGCTGCTGTATGACGCGAGCGGCAAGCCACGCATTGCGATCATCTCGATCGCGCACCTGAACGACGCCGAGCGCATGTTCGTCGTGACGCTCATCGCCAACGAGCTGGTCGCGTGGATGCGCCGGCAGTCGGGCACGACCAGCCTGCGCGCGCTCTTCTACATGGATGAGGTGTTTGGCTATTTCCCCCCGAGCGCGATGCCGCCGTCGAAGACACCGCTGCTCACGCTCATGAAGCAGGCACGGGCGTTCGGTCTTGGCGTCGTGCTGGCAACGCAGAATCCCGTCGACCTCGATTACAAGGGCCTCGGCAATGCCGGCACCTGGTTCATCGGTCGGCTGCAGACCGAGCGCGACAAGGCACGCGTCATCGAAGGCCTGCTGGGAAGCGACGCCGCGGGCGGCATGGACAAGGCGCAACTGGAGGTTGCGATGTCCAGCCTGCCGCAGCGCACGTTCCTGATGCGCAACGTGCATGACGATGCTCCGGTGCTGTTGCGTACGCGTTGGGCACTGTCGTACCTGCGTGGGCCGCTGACTTCCGCTGAGATCACGCGGCTCGCGCACACAGACATCATTGAAGCGGCGACGGCGACTGCAGTGGCGACGAGCGCAACGGCAGCAGCCTCGGTGAAGCCGGCCGCGGCAACGCCACGCGCGCCCACGGCAGCAAGCCTCGCGCAGCGACCACTCGTTCCGGCCGGCGTGCCTGAGAAATTTCTCGCTGCAGCTGGCAACCAGGGCGTGGAGTACGAACCGCGCATCGGAGCGCGCGTGCGCGCGCATTTCGTCGACTCAAAAGCAGGAGTCGATGCGTGGGAGCACTGGTATTACCTCGCGCCATTGACCGCACAGGGACCGGACTGGGACGCCGCCGAGGTGTTCAATGCGGACGCCATCCAGCTACTCGACGCGCCCGCCGCGGCGGCTACCTACGCCGAGGTCGCAGCGAGTGCGTTGGCCGGCAAGGCGTTCGCACAGCACGGCAAGTCACTTGCGGATCATGTCTACCGCACGTGCTCGCTCGCCGTGATGCGCTGCCCCGACCTGAAAATGGTGTCGGTGCCAGGCGACAACGAAAGCGAATTCCGCGCGCGCATGGCACAGGCCGTGCGGGAGAAACGCGACAGTGCTGTCGATGCCTTGCGCACGAAGTACGCGGCCAGACTCGCGACGATCGAAGATCGCGCACGCAGGGCCGAGCAGAAGCTGACGCGTGAAAAAGAGCAGGCCAGCCAACAGACGATGTCGTCCGCGCTCAGCGTGGGTGGCACCCTGCTGGGCGCCCTGTTTGGTGGCGGCCGCCGCGGCAGTGTCCTGAACAAGGCGACGACCGCTGCCCGCAGCGCGAGCCGCATCGGCAAGGAACGAACCGACATCACGCACGCAGCCGCCGACGTGACCGCCCTGGAGCAGCAGCATGCGGCACTCGAGGCAGAACTCGCCGAGGAAGTTGCGGCGCTCGAGGGCAAGTTCGACCCCTCCGCCATGCCGGTGCAGACGGCAGCCATCAAGCCGCGCAAGTCCGACACCGACGTGTCCGAACTCACGCTCGTGTGGCAGCCCGCATGACGTAGAATCGACCCGGTTCGCCCAACCCGAGTGAGCGCGATGGACGACCTGATCCGAAAAATCACTAAAGACCTGGGCGTTTCCAAAGACCAGGCAAAGGGCGGCGTCGTCGCCCTGTTGCGCGCAGGCCAGAGAAACCTGAGCCCGCAGGATTTCAAGGCATTTGTCGACGACGTGCCTGGTGCCGACAAGCTGCTCAAGGCAGCGCCACCGCCCAGCGCATTGACTTCGCTCGCGGGCGGCATCGGCTCGCTGTTTGGCGGGAAGTCCGCCGCGGGTCGCTGGGCGGGGTTGGCAGCGGCGTTCGCGGAACTTGGCGTCGACATCGACACGGCCAAGAAATTCGGACCGATCGTGATAGAACACGTCCGCCAGCACGGCGGCGAAGACCTGGTCGCAAAGATCCGCGTCGCGCTCAAGGTGTGACGGCGATCGGCCGGCTTCCATTGGCATGAACCGACTGAGTCCTCGCCGATATCCGCGGCTGCGTGCAGGCGGTATCGCCCTCTTCACGGCCTTGCTCGCCCTTGCGGGCTGTTCCAGACCTGCGGGCCGGGACCTGCAGCCGGGAAGCTATCGAGCCACCGTGGAGTTGCCTGGCAAAAAGTCAGTGCCATTCGGTATCGACGTGGCTCGCGAAGAGAGCGGCTTCGTGCTCTACGTCATCAACGGCGAGGAACGCATCCGGCTCGACGACGTGCAGGCCTCGTCCGGCGCGCTTGAAGCCCGGTTTCCCGGTTATGAAACCGTGTTGCGGGCCCGGATCTCGGGCGATGAACTCAACGGCGAGGTCGACCTGGTCCACGCAGGCGGCAAGCCGCTGCATTTGCCATTTTCGGCGCGCCTGGGTGAGACATGGCGTTTCCACCCCGAGCCGCTGACGAACAATGCCGATTTTGCAGGCCGTTGGAGCATGACGTTCACCGACGGCGCCGGACGCCGCACCGCAGGCATCGCCGACCTGGCCCAGCGTTTCGAGCGGGTGTCCGGCACGGTGCAGTTGCAGGCCGTTGACCAGGGTCTCCTGGCAGGAGAAGCGCGCGAAGAGGAGCTGCGACTTTCGCGCTTCGACGGCGCGGCCGCGATCCTGTACGAGGCTGAACTCGACGCCAACGGCCAGCTCGTCGGCACCGTCGCGTCCGACCGCGGCGGCTCACGACGCTTTGTCGCGGCACGCAATACCGACGCATCGAGCGACGCCACTGCGCTGGCCACGCGTCTGCGTAACCCGACAGAACACTTCAGCTTTTCGTTCCGCGACCTCGACGGCAACGTTGTTTCATCCGGCGACCCAAGCTTCAAGGAAAAGGTGCTGCTGGTGACGCTCGACGGCAGCTGGTCTCCCAACAGCCACGACCAGGCCGGCCTGCTCGTACAGCTCGACCGCAAGTATCGAGCCCGTGGACTGGAGATCGTGAGCCTGATGTTCGAGCAGCACCCGGAATTCGAGCAGGCAACCCAAGCTGTGCGCCGGTTTCGTGCTGCGCATGGGATTGGCTATCGCACCTTGATTGCCGGCGAGGCAGACGAGGCCAAGGCGTCCGCGGCGTTGCCGCAGCTCGAGGCCGTCGTGGCCTACCCCACTGCCATTTTCATCGATCGGGCAGGACTGGTGCGCAAGGTCCACACCGGTTTCGCCGGTCCCGCGACGGGCGTGCAGCAGGGCCTGCTGACACACGAGTTCGAGATGCAAGTGGATGAGCTGCTGGCGGAAGCGCCGAAGCCCAAACCCCCCGGCAACTAGTCCCGGAAGTTGGTGAACTGCAGCGGCAGGTCGTACTCGCCTTTTTTCACCAGCGCGATCGCCTCCTGCAGGTCGTCCCGGCTCTTGCCCGTGACACGGACCTGCTTATCCTGCAGGGCGGCCTGCACTTTCATCTTGGAATCCTTGATCTGGCGCTGGATCTTCTTGCCGAGCTCCGTCTCGATGCCTTCGCGCAACGTGACGATCTGCTTGGCTGTCTGGCCGGTGATCACCGGCTCGTCGAGCTTGAGACACGCCACGTCAATGCCGCGCTTCGCGAGCTTGAGCTTGAGGATCTCGATCATCTGTTTAAGTTGAAAGTCCGCTGGCGCAGAAAGCGTAATCACGTGTTCTTTCAACTCATACTTTGCATTGGTCCCCTTGAAGTCGAAGCGTTGGCCGACCTCGCGGGAGGCCTGGTCCACGGCATTGGTGACTTCGTGCATGGGGAGTTCCGAAACGATGTCGAACGACGGCATGGCATAACCCGGGTGGTTGAGGCGTGCAGCCTACCGTGCGCAGCGGCCACGAGACAGGCGGTCCGGCATCACAGTCGGAAAACCCCTAATGCGAATGCGAATGATTAGCATTGACAGTCGAGGCGCGCCCTAGCAAAG
The DNA here is from genome assembly GCA_031404015.1 of Gammaproteobacteria bacterium. Classification (GTDB taxonomy): domain Bacteria; phylum Pseudomonadota; class Gammaproteobacteria; order Steroidobacterales; family Steroidobacteraceae; genus RPQJ01. The sequence goes on from JANNGT010000126.1 coordinate 18,091, forward strand.
TGCGGGCATCGCAAGTCGTTACGCCAGGTCGCTTTCATGCCCCCGCTCACGCACAACGTGCCTTCGCTCTTCGCCTCGCTGCGCGGCACTTCGATCCTGTCATGCGCCATCGCCACCGCTTTGATTGCGGCCAACGTGGCCCGTGCGGACGCGCCGCCCGTCAGCGAGCCTGACAGCCTCGAGCCGGTCATCACGGTGATCGGCGACCGCATTCGGCTCGACTCCATTCCGGGGTCGGCCACCGTGCTCGACGCCGATGTGATGATCGAATCGAGGGTGTTCACGATCAATGAGGCCATGCGCAAGGTGCCTGGCGTCTTTGCCCGGGACGAGGAAGGTCTCGGCCTGCGGCCGAACCTGGGAGTGCGCGGGCTGAACCCGACGCGCTCGAGCAAGGTACTGCTGCTCGAGGACGGGATTCCGATTGCGTACGCTCCCTATGGCGACAACGCGACGTACTACCACCCGCCGGTCGACCGCTTCGCACGCATCGAGGTGCTGAAGGGCTCCGGGCAGATCGCCTACGGTCCGCACACCGTTGGCGCGGTCATCAATTACATCACGCCGCCCGTGCCTGACGAGCTCGCGGGGCGCGTCGTCACCACGATGGGTAACAAGGGCTTCCGTGAACTTCACGGCGAGGCTGGCGACACCTTCGGCAGCACCGGCGTCATCGTGCACGGCACCTACAAGGAAACGGACGGTGCGCGCGACAACATGCACTTCGAAGTGGGCGACCTTAACCTGAAGGTCGCGCACAGATTGACCGAGCGCCAGAAACTCACGGTCCGGGCCAGCTATTACGACGAGCTTTCCCAGGTCACCTACTCGGGGCTCACGTTGGCGGAGTGGGAGGACGACCCGTTCCAGAATCCTTTCAAGAACGACGAGATGGATGCGAACCGTTTCGGCACGTCCGCAACGCATCGCTTCGAGCTGAACCCGGCAGTCGCATTCATGACCAACGTGTATTACACGCAATTCAGTCGCGACTGGTGGCGGCAGGCGAGCAATTCAGCGCAACGGCCGAACGATGCCAGCGATCCCGCCTGCGCGGGCATGGCCAACCTGTTGACAACCTGCGGCAACGAAGGCCGCTTGCGCGATTACTGGACGGCGGGGCTCGAGCCGCGCGTGTCGGTCCAGCACGGACTGTTTGGCGTCGATAACGTCACCGAGGCCGGCGTGCGCTATCACCTCGAGGACCAGCGCCGCATCCAGGCCAACGGCGACTTACCGAATTCCCGTAAGGCTGGCACCATCAAGGAAAACAGCGACCGGTCCGTCACGGCGATGTCCGGCTTCGTGCAGAACCGCTTCGACTTCGGCCGCTGGACCGTCACGCCGGGTGTGCGTTACGAGCACGTCGAGTACGAACGCACGGACAACCTGACCGGGCTCTCGGGAACAACCACGGTCGACGAGGTGGTGCCAGGCATCGGTACGACGCTTGAAGTGTTGCCGCAGTGGGTGGCCTTTGCAGGCGTGCATCGCGGCTTCGGCCCTCCGGGCGTGGCGGACGTCGTGAGTTCTGCAGGCGGCAGCGTCGACCTCGATGCCGAGCTGTCCTGGAACTACGAACTGGGGCTGCGTGCCAACCCGCGCGATGGAATGACCTATGAGGTGACGGCGTTCCGCATGGATTTCGAAAACCAGATCGTGCCTGCGAGCGTGGCAGGCGGCTCGGGCGCGACGCTGACCAGCGCCGGCGAAACGCTGCAGCAGGGGCTGGAGCTTGCCGCCGCAATGTCGAGCGAGACGCTCGTCGAATGGCCGGTCGAGATTTTCGCGCGCGGCGCCTACACGTGGCTCGCTGACGCGGAATACGTCGGCGAGCGCTACAGCAACGTCTCGGGCTTCGGCACGGTCAAGGTGACGGGCAACCGGTTGCCGTATGCGCCGGAGCACTTGCTGTCAGGCACGATCGGTGTACGGACAGAGGTGGGATTGGAAGTGGGCCTGGAGGCGGTCTACACCAGCGCATCCTTCACGGACGATCTCAACACAATCGACGTCGTCGCCAACGGTCAGCGCGGCGAGATGCCGGGTTACACGACGTGGAACCTGACGGCGAACTACGCGCTGCCGATCTGCAACTGCACCGTGTTTGCAACGGCCAAGAACCTGACCGACGAGCTGTACGTGGCGGACATGAGCCGCGGACTCATCCCCGGAATGCCGCGGCTGGTGCAGGCTGGGTTCGAAGTCCGCTTCTGAAAAACGCCAGGTTACGCGAGTGACGCCTTGCTCATTGCGCGCAGGCGTCGCCGCTGCAGGCGCATTCCCTGCTCGATCTGCTTGAGCTGCAGCCGGAAGCTGGTTTCTTCCCAACGCTGCAGCAGGCGCGCCTTGCGGTCCATGACCCACTGTTCGCGCACCTTGGCCCACTCGTCGACCGACGCGCGGAACGCAGCGTATTCCACGGCAACGCGTGCCTTCAGCCGTTCGATCTGTTCGTCGCCCACGCGGGCACGACGAGTTTCGAGCGCCTGCTCGACACGCTTGAACTGCATGGCCACCTGCGCCCGCTGGATCAGCAAATCCGGGACTCGCTTGAGGCCGCTGGCGAGCCCCACGAAGGAGAGGCTGGCGATCAACCATTTGGTCGGGTCGTACTGCCACCACCTCACACCGTTGCGGTAGTCGTTCTGGAAGATGTGGTGGAAGTTGTGATAGCCCTCGCCATAGGTGAGAAACGCCATCACGGGGTTGTCGCGCGCGGAGTTTTCGTCGGTGTACGGCTGGGTGCCCCACATGTGGGCCAGCGAATTGATAAACCACGTGAAATGATGGTTGATCACGAGCCGCAGGATGCCGGCGAGCAGGAACACGCCCCACACGTCGCCCACCGCCCAGCCCGCAAGCAGCGGCACGGCGACGTTCATGAAGATCGTGAGCGGGACATAGAAGCGATGCTGGAACATGACGATGGGATCGCGCTGGAGGTCCCGCGCATTCGAGAAGTCGTTCACGCCGCTCGGGTAGTCGCGCAGGATCCAGCCCATGTGCGAATACCAGAACCCGCGGCTGGCGCTGTAAGGATCCTTGTCCCAGTCGTCGACAAAACGATGGTGCGTCCGGTGCTGCGAACCCCAGACCAATATGCTGTTCTGCAGGGCCATGGTGCCGAACAGCATCAGCACCGTGCGGACCGACCAGTGCGCGTTGTAGGCCCGGTGGGACCACAGCCGGTGATACCCGGCCGTGATCGCGATGCCACACGCCCATAAGGAGACCAGGGCGAGCACCCACGCTGCGGCGGAGTACCCGTGTACCAAGCCGTACCATGGCACCACGGTGACGGCGGCCAGCGGCAATGCCGTGAACAGGATCATCGTGACCCAGTTGATCGGGGCATGCTCGGCTGGTCGTGCCGGGGTGTCGTTGTCGATGTGCATCGCTGATTTCCGCTCGGCCTGGGCTTGAATTCCGGTTGAACAGTCTAACGGCCGGGCCGGGCGGCCGCATAGGTCGTTAGACCAAGTATATGATCCACATGAGTTCTTTCCTGCTCCGGCCAGGACGACGCGACGCCCCCACGGGCCGACTCCTGCTGCTCTGCAGCAAATCGACCAGGGGCTTCAGTCAACGATATGGGACGAGGTGCGTTGGCACCATTCAAGACCCGCTCTGCACGGATGTATCCATGCGACGCCTGCAACTGAACTCCTGCCGCGCCGCCCTGATCGGGTTGGTGATCGCCTTTTTGCCCGGGATCGGCACCGCCGACTCGCAGGGCATGCAGAAAAGCCGCGCACCTGTGCAACAGCCCGCCCTGAAGCAGGCTCCGGCACCGCAAACGCGGTCAGCCCAGGGCGATTGCGTCAGGGAAGCGAATCAGCGTGGGTTCACCGTGCTGGATACCAGCAACTTCCAGCAGATGCGCGACGGCTGGTCGATCGACCTGCGGGTGCGCAACCAGCGCGGACAGATGACCAACGGCTCGTGCTTCGTCGAGTCACGCACCAGCGAAGTGACGCTGTACGGCTTCGGCTGGGGCTACGACGACGACGGCGACGACCAGATGCGCTTCAACTGCGCGTCGGTCGACATGAAGTACCGGGAATGCCAGTTGCCCGTGAACGGTCGCGCGGTTCTGGTGAAGCGCCTGTCCGACTCACGGTGCATCGAAGGCCAGAGCTGGGGTCAGCGCCGGGACCGTGTCTGGGTCGACAACGGCTGCCGGGCCAAGTTTGAGGTCACCCGCAGCGGTGGTGGTGGCGGGAGTGGTGGCAGCAACGTGCTCGACTGCAATTCCGACAACGGGCGTTACCGCGAATGCGCCATCGGCCCGGGCTACTTCGGCCGCCTGCTGCGCGACAACAGCAACGGACGCTGTCGTCAGGATTCGACGTGGGGCACGCGCAACGGCGTGATCTGGGTAACGAGCGGATGCCGCGGACGATTCGAGAGAGTGCGCGGCAATGGCGGCGGCAACGGTAATGGCTCGGCCGGCAGTGGCGGCTCCGGCGCCGCTCGCGCTGAACAGGCTTGTCTCACCGAAGCGCAACGACGGGGCTGGCGCATCCTGCAGCAGAGCCCGGTGACGAACCACACCAATGGCTACAAAATGCAGATGAAGGTCCGCATGCCATCGAACGACACTCGCCTCGCGGGCTGTTTTTACTCTCCACAGACGCAACAGGCTCGGCTCGACATCGTGACGGGGCTGTAGGACCCGGCTCAATGCCCGCCCTGCACGAAAAGCCCCGCGGCACGCAGGGCTTCGGCCAGCTGTTCTTCGATGCGCGCGGCTTCGCCGCGTGCGATCTGCTGCAGGTGCAGCGTCGGCCCCGCGAGCACTTCCAGTCCGCGCTGCAGCACGCTCCCGGCGGCGCGTATTCCTGCCTTGTGCTGCTCGAAGCGCTCTGCCGGCAGGTAATGACTCATGCCGACATAGACGCCATGGGGATCCGCACGACTGTCGCTGTAATCGAGCAGCACCAGGTACAGGTTGTAGCGCCCCCGTCGTGAGGCCGTGAAGCGGGCCGCGACGTCGTAAACGACAGGCAGCCATTGCACGTGACGCATGGGCAACCACTCAGGAACGGTGGGCGCGGCGCTTGCCCAGAGCTGCTCGAGGGCCCGCTCCACGTTGAAGCCGATCTCGCCGCGCATCCAGAGCTCGTGCAAGGCAAGCGCGCCCGCGACTCCATCGCTGACCGCCGTCGCAGCGCGAAACTCGCGCCACAACGCCTGGCTTGACGCCCCGCTGCGGACGGGCGCGCGCCCACGAGCGGCATTTTCCGGCGACCTGCGCATGCGGTAATGCTACGGTTTGCGTTGGATGATTGTCAGCGAGGGTTCGATGCGGGCCGTTTTTCTCGATTACGCGACCGTCACTTGCAACGACGATCTCGATCCGACCAGCCTCCGGCGCGCGTTACCCGGCATTGAGCTGCACGCGAGCACACCACAGGCGGACGTGCCTGCAGCCATAGCGAGCGCCGCGGTCGTCGCCCTGAACAAGTTGCGCCTCACCCGCGAGATGTTCGCAGCGGCGCCCGACTTGCGGCTCATCCTGCTGGCGGCCACCGGCACCAACAACGTGGACCTCGACGCGTGTCGCGAGCGCGGCATAGGCGTGTGCAACCTGCGTGACTACTGCACCGCCTCGGTCGTGCAGCACGTGCTCGGCACGATGCTGCTGCTGACGCAGCGGCTGCGCGAATACGACGCGCTGGTGCGCTCGGGCGCGTGGTCGCGCGGCGACCAGTTCTGCCTGCTCGATTACCCGATCCGTGAACTGGCGGGCCGACGCCTCGGCATCGTCGGACACGGCGCGCTGGGCAAAGGCGTCGCGCACGCCGCGCGGCTCGCGCTCGGCATGGAGATCCTGATCGCGAATCGTCCCGGCGGTGAGCGCGTGCCCGGTCGCCTGGACGTTGACGAACTTTTGCCGCAAGTCGACGTGCTCAGTCTGCATTGTCCATTGACGCCGCAGACGCAGGGCATGATCGGCGCTGCACAACTTGCACGCATGCAGCGCGACGCATTGCTCATCAATACAGCTCGCGGTGCGCTGGTGGATTCGCAGGCGTTGGCGGACGCTTTGCGCGGGGGCACGCTGGGCGGGGCGGCCATCGACGTGCTGCCGCAGGAACCGCCCGTCGACGGCAACCCGCTGCTCGCGCCGGATATTCCCAACCTGGTCGTCACGCCGCACGTTGCGTGGGCGGCGCGCGAGGCGCGTCAACGTTGCCTGGACGAAATGGCGGCGAACGCAGCGGACTTTCTACGGGGCGGCCATCGCGGCCGCGTCGTCTGACGGCGGCGGTTAAACGCGCGCGAGCGATTGCGCTGCCCAGCGCAACACGGGCTTCACACGCGGCGAAATGAGATCGAGCGCTTCGTCGAAATCAACCCAGCGGTATTCGCTGTGTTCCGCGCGCCCGATCAGCGGATTGATCGGCAGCGTCACGGCCTCCGTGCGGGTTTCGCCGAGGTAGTAGCGCGCCACCTTGCCGCCGCTGTAGGGGCCGGTCTCGGTGCAATTCGCGCCCCAGGCGAAGTCGAGGTCCTCGATCATCGATTCCTCACGCACTTCGCGAATGGCCGCCGCGAGGGGTTCCTCGCCGTCCTCGACCATGCCCTTGGGAAAGTCCCAATGGTTGAAAGCGCGCAGCAGCAGGTAGTGCCAGTCGTCGCCAGCGCGGCGAACGACCACGACGCCGGCAGAAAGCCTCGTGGGCCTTGAACTCATGCACTGAGTATAGGCGATTAACCGGTCTGATTGCTTTGCGTCGTGCGATAGGCAACGGCTATTATTTGCCCATGAATCTGCGAGACCTCAGGTACCTCGTCGCGCTTGCTGACGAGCGGCACTTCGGCAAGGCGGCGGAGCGGTGCTTCGTGAGTCAGCCCACCCTGTCAGCGCAGGTGCGCAAGCTGGAGGACTACCTCGGCGTGCCCTTGGTCGAGCGACAGCCCAAGCGCGTTGCATTGACCCCGACGGGGGAAAAAGTCGTGCAGCGGGCGCGGCTGCTGCTGCAGGAAGCCGATGCGATCGTCGAACTGGCCAAGACAGACCGCGATCCGTTGGCTGGACAGCTCAAGCTCGCGCTCATCCCGACGGTCGGGCCGTACTTGCTGCCGCACGTGGTGGGCAAGCTGCGGCGCGATCTGCCGCGTCTCAAGCTCATGCTGTACGAATACCAGACCGAGCAACTGATCGATAAGTTGCGCGCCGGCGAAATTGACATGGGGATCCTCGCTTTGCCAGTCGCGATGGACGGCCTCGAAGCCGCGCCCGTGTACGAAGAGCCGTTCATGCTGGCAGTGCCGGCGTCGCATCCACTAGCCGATCGCGACCGCGTCAGGGTCGAGGACATGCGCGGTGAAACGCTGTTGCTGCTCGAGGACGGGCATTGCCTGCGCGACCAGGCGCTCGAAGTCTGCAGCCGCGTGCGCGTCAGCGAAGAGCAGGACTACCGCGCCACGAGCCTCGAAACGTTGCGACAGATGGTCGCTGCCGGCCACGGCATCACGCTGCTGCCAGAGCTCGCCGCTGAAGCCTCGGTGGGCACCGCGCGCGGTCTGCGTGTCAAGCCGTTCGCGAAGCCCGCGCCGGGCCGCACGGTCGGCGCGGTCTGGCGCAAGTCAACCACCCGCACGCCAGCGATCGCCTCGATCGCAGCGACCATCCGCGCGGCAATGAAGGACGGTATGCGCAAATGATGCGTCCGTTACCGAGGCAGTGGATCGTTGCGGTGCTGTGCGCCGCCAGTGCGCTTGCGCAGGCGGCCGAACCGCAAGCAGCACGACCGACGGTGCGCGAGGCCTGGGCGCGCGCGACCCCACCGGGAATGTCGATGGGCGCCGTCTACTTGACGGTTCTGGGTGGCGCGAAGCCCGACCGGCTCGAGAGCGCGACGACGCCACGCGCGGCGACGACGCAGCTGCACGTGGTCACCGTCGCAGACGGCATGTCGCGCATGCGCGAAGCCGCAGCCGTCGACGTACCCTCCGGCGCCACGGTCGCGCTTGCGCCTCAAGGCACTCACCTCATGTTAATTGATCTGACGCAACCGCTCGTGGCGGGCGAGCGCTTCGAACTGACGGTGCGTTTTGCCGCTGCGGGCCAGCAAACGGTGAGCGTGCGCGTGGTCGCCCCCGGCAACGAGCCGGCCCCGCGACCTTGAGCGTGACCGCGCCCAGCAGGCCGCTGTGAGCGGATCGGGTATCGCCCTGCCGGTCCATCGCCTGCACGACGAGGAGATCGAGCGCCTGCTCGCTACGGGCGAACGGCGCGCCGAACTCACCGCGCTGTTTGGCGAACAGGGCTATCGTGAACTGAGCGCCCTCGCTCGGCGCGCCGCCGGGAAGCGCGGCAACGCCGGCCCGCGCGTCTACCTGTTGCCGGGACTCATGGGTTCACGCCTCGGCTCGCGCGGCGTGCTGCTCGACGACGTGCTGTGGCTCGACCTCGTCGAAATCGCGGCAGGACACCTGACGCGACTGGCGTTGCCAGCCGGGTCGCGCCTCGTTGCGCTGGGCGTAATGCTGCTCAACGCGCTCAAGCTCAAGTTGTCGCTGAAGATCGCCGGCTTTGACATCCACACGCATGCCTACGACTGGCGCCAGAGTGTCGGCCAGCTGGCGACCGAGCTCAACGCGCGCATAGAAGCGGAAAGCGGCGATGCGAACGTCCTGCTGGTGGGTCACAGCATGGGTGGCCTGGTCGCGCGCGTCGCGCTTGGCCGGCAAACCCGGGAACGGATCACGCGCATCGTGCAGCTCGGCGCGCCGAATCATGGCTCGTTTGCGCCAGTGCTGGCGCTGCGCGGCCTCTATCCATCGGTACGCAAGCTCGCCGCGATCGATCGACGGCACACGGCCGAGGAACTCGCGCGGATCATTTTCCGCACGCTGCCTGCGTTGCACGAGTTGCTGCCGGATCCCCTGCTCGCGGGTGGCGAGGATTTGTTCAGCCCCACCGCCTGGCCGGACGACGCATTGCGCCCGAGCGCGGCGTTGCTCGCTGCCGCGCGCAAGGAAAGGGCGCAGTGGCCCGCCCTGGACGAACGCTGCCTGCACATAGCGGGCGTGCGGCAGGACACGGTCACCTCGCTGCAATTGACAGGGTCGACATTCGAGTTCGGTGTCTCGCCCCAGGGCGACGGCACCGTACCCCTGTCACTTGCGGTGCGGCCCGGCGAGCACGCATGGTACGTCGGCGAGAAGCACGGCGGCTTGCCGAACAACGGCCGTGTCATAGCAGCAGTCGTCGACCTGTTGCGCGATGGCACCACGAAGCGTCTGGCTGCGAACGCAAGTCGTGTCCGCTCGTCGGAAACACGTCGTGTGACGGAAGGCACTCTGCGGCGGGTGGCGCCGCACAAGGTGCGTTGGCAGCAGCTTTCGCCCGACGCCCGTCGCCGCCTGCTCGAGCCGGTGGTGTCGCCGGAATTCCACTTCGCCGTCCAGCACGGCGCGCTGGAACGTGCAGGCCCCGACGCGCCGACACTTCCGCCGCACACTGCGATAGAGACCGTCGCTCGGACGACGAAGCGCACGCTTGAGATTCGGCTGGTCCACGGCAGCATCGTCGAGGCCAATGCGCGTGCGTTGGTCCTCGGCGTGTTCCGTGATGTCGACCCGACCGGACCCGCTGCTGCCGTGGACGCGGCGCTCGACGGCGCAATCCGCGAGTTTACGCTGCGCAGGATGTTCGCTGCGCAACTCGGCCAGGTTTTCGTGATGCCGGTGCCACGCGATCGGTTGCTCGCGGAGTTCGTGCTGTTCGCAGGCCTGGGGAGGTTTGATGATTTTGGTACGGAAGCGCCCGCATTTGTCGCCGAAAACATCGTGCGTACATTCGCGCGCACGGAAGTCGAAGACTTCGCCACCGTGTTGTTCGGCGCGGGGTCGGGTGTGCCGGTCGCAATGGCGCTCGAGCAGCAGCTGCGCGGTTTCGTCGCGGGCCTGCAACATGCCGATCCCGCCGGCGTGGTCCGCCGCATCACGATCTGTGAAATCGAGCCGCGCAAGTACGCTGCGCTCGTGCGCACCGCGCGTGACTTCGCAGCGCGCATGGAGGATGCCGACATCGCTTTGCTCGTCGATGAGGTCGCCGTCACCAGCGTCAATGTCACGCGACCGCGTCGTGGTGCGGCTGCGCCGTCCGCGCACGATCCGGTCTACCTGCTGGTATCGATGGCAGCCGCCGGACGCCACGACCTGGAATGCCGTGCGTCGCTGCTGACCGCCGGCGCGAAAGCCGCCGTGCTCAGCGGCACGATGACGGTGCGTCGTGCAGAGATGCTGCAGCAGATCGAGTCGCTCGAAAGCGGCGCGGCCACGAGTCGCGACCTGGCCCAGATCGGCGACACCCTCGCCCGGACCCTCCTGCCGGCCACCGTGCGCGAGGGCCTCGAAGCGATGCACGCGCGGCCTCTGGTGCTGGTGCACGATCGGGAGTCTTCGCGCGTGCCGTGGGAAGTGCTGCGGATCGGTACCCTGCACCCCGCACTCGAGAGTGGGCTCAGCCGGCGCTATGCGAGCGACGCGCTTTCGGTGGCGCGCTGGCGTGAAGACCGCACCGCAGGCGAGCCCTTGCGCGTGCTGCTGGTGGTGGATCCGACACGCGACCTGCCAGGCGCGGCGGTCGAGGGCGATGCGATCAAGCAGTTGCTTGCGCGGCGTAATGTCACGTTCGATCTGCTCGCGGGCCGCGACGCCAAGCGCAGTCGCATCGTAGCCGCGCTCGGCACGGGCGCGTTCGACGTGCTGCACTTCGCCGGGCACGCGTTTTTCGACGCTCGCGAGCCCCACAACGGCGGGCTCGTGTGCGACGGCAGGGAGACACTTCGCGCCGAGCACCTGGCAAACGTCGGCGTACTGCCGGCGCTGGTATTCTGCAACGCGTGCGAAGCGGCGCGCGTGCGCAAGCCGGCGCGAGCCATGGCTCCACGAGGCCCCACATTGGGGTTGCAGCGGTCGATGACAGGCATCGCCGAAGGATTTCTGGCCGGCGGCGTCGCCAATTTCGTTGGCACGCATTGGCCTGTTGGCGACGAATCCGCCTTCGGCTTTTCGCAGCGACTGTACGACTCGTTGCTGCAGGGCGAACGCCTCGGCGAGGCCGTGCTGGCGGGCCGGCAACAACTGCACGCAATACCCAGCGTCGACTGGGCCGACTACGTGCACTACGGCAACCCGGACTTCCGGCTTGCCGGCATTTCGTGACCTGGTGCACGTTTCCGATTGAGATCGGCGCGAGCGGGGTCGGCCGACCCCGCTGAAACTTGAGACGCATTGCCATCGTTTGCATCCATTCTGGTGGGGCTTATGCAAAATGACGGCTGCATCACGGTTCGCTTCCCTGCAGATCTGAAGAATCGTCGCTCACACGACACCCGGTCGTGCAGAAGCAACACAAAGGACGATTCATGCGTAAGAACAATCTGCTGCTCGCCGTTGCGGGCACCCTCCTGATTGCGTCGGGCACGGCCGGCGCAGCGATACGACAGACGACGTTCGGCGTCAGCGCCGTGGTCAACCCGAACTGCCTGGTGAGCGCGCAGGCGCTGGCCTTCGGCGGTTACGACGGCACGGCGGCCAAGACTGGCACCTCGAATATCACGGTGCGCTGCTCGACCGGCACGACGTACGCAGTGTCGCTGAGTTCAGGTGGCGGTACGTTCGCGCAGCGCCTGCTGAGCGGCAGCGGTGTCAACTCGCTGCAGTACAACCTGTTCACGACGTTGGCGGCGTCCACGATCTGGGGTGACGGCACGCCTGGCACCGCCACGGTCCCGGGCTTGGGTGCCGGCATGGCGTCAGGCAGCGCACAGACGCACACAGTGTTCGGCGAGTTGCCGGACAACGCGTTCAACCAGGGCGCGCCGTCGGGCAACTACAACGACACGATCACGGTCACGGTCACGTACTGAGCGTCCCGTGCAGGCGAGCAAGTTCCTACCCGCAGTGGCCGGCCTTACAGCGCTGTTAGCGCTGTCGGCGCCGGTACTGGCGGGTTCGTTCTCGATCTCGCCATTGCGTGTCGACTTCACTGCGACGGCGGGCACGGCTGCCCTCACCGTCCGCAACGAGGACGCCACGCCGGTCGTGATTCAGACCCAGGGATTGGGGTGGTCGCAGGAGGGCGGGCAGGATGCCTTGAGCCCTTCCCGCGACCTGCTGATATCGCCCGCCGTCTTCACGCTGCAGCCGGGCGGCTCGCAGTTGATCCGCGTGGCGCTCCGCCGCAACGTCGATCCGACGCGCGAGCTCTCTTACCGCCTGATCGTGCAGGAAGTGCCGCAGGCGGCCAGCCCGGATTTCACCGGGCTGCAGGTCGCGCTCAAGCTGAGCGTACCGATCTTCGTAGCGCCGACCGCGCCTGCCGAACCGCAAGTCTCGTGGGCCGCCATGCGCGGCGCGGACGGCAACCTGTCCGTCACTGCGCGCAACGACGGCGCGGCTCACGAACGCATCCTCCGTTTTTCCTTGAAGACCGCCGACGGCACCACGACGGTGCTCGAACAACCGGGGCTCAGCTACGTGCTGGCCGGTGCGGTCCGCCAGTGGTCATTCGACGACAAGAACAACATCCGTCCGAATGCGCAGTCCACGGCCAGCCCCGGGATGGCTGGTCCGTATCGGTTGGAGGGAACCACCGATCGAGGCTCGTTCGCGACGGAGTTGGCGCTCACGGCAGATTGAGCCATGCGCTTGCGCAGTTGCATCACCGCAATCCTGCTGCTGTCAGCCGGAACGCACGCGCTGGCCGCGCAAGGCCCTGAGTCGGCGACCGCCGAACCGTTCGCGGAAGCAATCGTCGAACTGCACATCAACGAACAGGCCGCACCGACGACGCTGGTCGTGCGTCGCGATGTCGACGGCACCTTGTTGCTGCGCGCCGAAGACTTGCCGGGACTTCGCCTCAAGACGCCTGCGCGCGGCGCCAGGCTCGTGAACGGGGAACGCTACTACCGCCTCGGCCCGGAGATGGGCGCCGTGGTGGCCTTCGACGAATCCACGATGACCGGCTGGGTCGCGCTGCCCGCGAAATCATTCCTGCCGACACAACGCTCGACGTCGGCGGCAGACGCGCCGCGAGCGACGCGCACGGGCCCGGGCGGTTTCATCAACTATGACGTTTCGGCCGAGCAGGCAAGCGGCCGCAAGCAGGGCGGTGGCTTCGTCGAACTCGGGCTGTTCGGCAACCAGGGCGTGCTGACCAACACGATGGTCGCGCGCTACGACGCAGATGCAGGCGACGTCGCCCGGCTCGACTCGACCTGGACCCGCGATTTTCCCGACCGGATGGCGACGCTGCGCGTGGGCGACTCGATTTCCACGCCGGGTCCATGGGGCCGCGCCGTGCGCTTCGGCGGCCTGCAATTCGGCACGAACTTCAGCACCCAGCCGATGCTCGTCACGACACCGCTGCTCGCGGCCCAGGGCGAGGCCGTCGTGCCCTCCACGGTGGACGTCTTCGTGAACGGCCGGCCGATCGCCAGCGAACAGGTGCCGCCGGGCCCGTTCTCGATCGACCGCTTGCCGGTGCTGACCGGCGGCGGGCAACTGCAGGTCGTGATCACGGACGCGCTCGGGCGCCAGCAGGTGCTGACCCAGCCTTACTACTCGGGCACCTCGCTGCTGCGCGAGGACCTCGCCGAGTATTCGGTCGAACTCGGCAGCGTCCGCGAAGACTACGGTTCGCGCAACTTCGGCTACGGCGACCTGGTCGGCGTCGCGTCGTATCGCCGCGGCCTCACCGACACGTTGACTGCGGGCACGCGCGCCGAAGCGCAGGCCAACGGCATCTATGCACTCGGCGCCGACGCCGCCTGGCAGGCCGGCTACGTCGGCATCCTGACCGCGCAGCTCGCCGCGGGCGGCGACGACGACGGCGCAGGGTTCCTGTCCGGGCTGGGCGTCGAACACAGCGGCCAACGCTTCAGCGTCTTCGCGCAGACCCAGTATGCGAGTCGCTCGTTCGTGCAGACCGGCATGGCCGGATTGCCCTACACGCCCCGTCAGCGGACGTTCGGCGGCCTCGGCTTCAATTTCGGCGCCTATGGCAACGCGCAGGTCGCCTACGGCCTGCAAAGCTACTATGACAGCGAGACGGTCAAGACTGTCGGCGTCAATTACTCCATTGCGCTGGGCATGCTCGGGTATCTGGGCCTGTACGCGTCGCACACCGCGGCGACCGAGAGCGATACCAACGTGCTGCTGACGTGGACGCTCTCGCTCGGTGACCGCCGTACGGTGAGCACCTCGCTGCAGCAATCCTCCGCGCGCGAAGACTTCGGCGGCGGCTTCCAGGGCAATGTCACGTTGCAGCGGGACCTGCCGGCGGGCAGCGGCCTCGGTTACCGGATGGCGCTGTCGACGGCGGACGAGCAGGACGCCTACGTCGCGTACCAGGGCAGCGCGGGAACTGCATCGGTCGACTACTCGCGTCGCAACGGCGACTCCGGTGTGCGCATCGGCGCGACCGGTGGACTCGCGATCACCGCCGCGGGCGTGATGCCGGCGCGGCAGTTGAACGAGAGTTTTGCGGTCGTGCAGGTGGCGGACTACGCCGGGCTCACCGTCTATGCGGACAACCAGCCGGTCGGGCGCACCGACAAGCATGGCCGCGTGCTGATCGAAGCACTGCGTCCGTACCAGCGCAACGAGATCAGCGTCGACCCGACCCAGGTGCCCATGGACGGCAGCCTGTCGCAATCGGTGATCGGAGTGACTCCGGCGTATCGCAGCGGCGCCCTGGTGCGCTTTCCCGTGGAACGGGCCCTGGCTGCGACCATGCGGGTCGTGCAGGCGAGCGGCGAACCGGTACCCGCAGGCGCCAGTGCCGAACTCGGCGCTGTGGCCTTCCCAGTCGCACTCGACGGCCTGCTGTACGTGGAGGGATTGCGCGAAGCGACCCGCGTGCGTGTCTCCTGGCAGGGCGGCCAGTGCTCGTTTGAAGCGCGCCGTCCCGCCGGCAACGACCCGGTGCCCGACCTGGGGAACGTGCCGTGCAGATAGCGCGCGCCTCGCCGCCGGATTCGAGTGGCAGGATCCTGCGACGGCGGACGTGGCTCCTGGCTGCGTTCGCCCTTTTGCTTTGTGCTGCGGCGGGCAAGTCGGATGCCGCGGCGGATTGCTCCATTGCGGCGGTCAGCGTGAACTTCGGCGTGTACGACCCGGCCGCGACGTCGGCGGACGACTCGGTCGGCACGGTCACCGTCACCTGCCGGCACGTCTCGGGCGGCGCGGAACGCGTCAGTTACTCGGTGAGCCTCGCGAACGGCCTGTCCGGAAACAGTGCGACGACACGCGCAATGCGCGCCGGGGCAGCACGCCTCGGTTACAACGTGTTCACGGATCCGGCCCGCACCCAGGTCTGGGGCAACGGCACGGGCGGTACGATGATTGCGTCAGGATCGATGACTGTCGGCCCCGGCGTCGGCAACGGCACCCAAACGGTCACGCACACCGTATACGGCCGCATCCCGCAATTGCAGGACGCGGCGCCGGGCACCTACAACGACACGATGGTCCTGACGCTGACGTTCTAGTCAGCGAATGATCGCGGTGAGCTGGACGGGCAGTTCGTATTCGCCTGGGATCGCCACTGCATTCAGCCAGAGGCGGTAGGTCAGCGTGAATTGTTTGCCGAGTGGCTGGGTGACTTCGACCCCGAGGTCGCCCATGCGCACCGGCGCCTGAAATCCCTGGATGTCGATCGAATCCGTGAGGCCGACCCGGGGATTCAGCTGCAGCGCCACATGGTCGGGCGCGTTGGTCTTGAGCTGGTAGTGTCGCGACACATCGAGATAGCCACGCTGCACGTCCGCCGCAGTGATCGAGACAGGCGAGGCATCGGCCTGCAGGTTGGCGTGGGGCAGGACCTGTGCTGACACTTGCAGGTTTGCGGAGACCGTTCCTGCCCGCGCGGTGCCACCGAAAGCCACCGCGACCAAAGCAAGCAACAGCCACCCCGACCACATTGCCGCCACCGTCTCGGGCCGGGGGAGCGCACGCGCTGCCCAGCCCGTTGCATGGGGGTCATCAGACCGCGACAGAGCTGCGCGCGCCATGCGGTCTAATCGCTACTAAGGATGACGCAGTTCACGTTTTGAAGCTAAACCCTGTCGGGCCGCTTGCGCAACAGGGTTTGGTATGGATCAAACCAGACTGGAGCGGGATGCGCGCCCGACCCCATGGCACCGGCACGCGGAAATGCGTGTTGCGCGCCCTTCCAGAACGGCTAAAGTCGCGTTCCGTCTCAGGAATTCAGGGCTCTACGTGACTGTTCCGCCGACCGATACCGCCAATCCCGACTATTTTCACCGGGTTGTGGACTGCCAGTGGGCCTGCCCGGCCCACACCGACGTGCCCGAGTACATCCGCCTGATCGCGCTCGGGCAGTTTTCCGACGCCTACATCGTCAATCGCGAGTCCAACGTGTTCCCGGGCATCCTGGGGCGCGTCTGCGACCGTCCCTGCGAGCCGGCCTGCCGGCGCGGGCGGGTCGAGGACAAACCGGTCGCCATCTGCCGGCTCAAGCGTGTCGCCGCCGACCACAAGGACGACATCACGTCCCGGTTGCCGGTGGTGCCGGCGCAGAAGAACGGCAAGAAGGTGGCCTGCATCGGCGCGGGTCCCGCCTCGCTCACGGTTGCGAATGACCTGCTCCCGCTCGGCTACGAAGTCGTGATCTTCGAGCAGTGGGACAAGCCGGGCGGCCTGATGCGCACCAACATCCCCGCGTTCCGCCTGCCGGAATCCG
>JANNGT010000127.1:0-26258 GCA_031404015.1 Gammaproteobacteria bacterium
GTTCCCTCGCTCACCATGCGCTCGTACTCCAGCGGCCTCTCTTCCTTGAAACGGTGCAGCGGCATGCTGCCGGTGAAGATCACCGGGTCCATCGGGAAGCTCTCGGGCCGGAGGTGCGTGTGGAAGAAGTGGAACAGGAAGATGAAGCCCGTGGCGAGCAGGGCCTCGTCGCTGTGGATGATGTAGGCCGCGTTGAGCGCCCATCCGGGCAGGACGCCGGTAAAGAAGGTCGGGAACCACAGGATCAGGCCCGACACGCCGATCATGGCGACGCCCCAGAACACCGCGAGGTAGTCGAACTTCTCCCAGTACGCCCAGCGGTCGAGTTCAGGTTTCGGGCCGAGGTACAGGAAGTACTTGAGGTTCGCCCAGAGGTCGATGCCGTCTTTCAGTTGCGGCGTCATCGAGCGCCAACCCCAGAAGTAGCCGCGTTGCCTGTTGAGCACGACGTCGCGGAACAGCATCGCCAGGTGCACGGCGAAGTAGCCGAAGGTGATGATCGCGGCAAAGCGGTGCAGGTAACTTGCCACCTGTGGGCCGCCAAGGACCCGCATCAGGCCCATTGCCCAGGGGGCGGTCGCGAACTTGAGCGGCAGGCCGGTCATCGCTAGCAGCAGGAAGCTCAGGATGATCGACACGTGCAGCCACATCTGCGTGCTCGTGAAACGGCGCACGTAAGGACCGGGACCACCGTGCTGGACCTTGAACTCGCCCCGCAGGCGACCGACCAGCGTGCGTTGCAGCCAGAGGAACGCGTGCAGGCCGAAGAAACCAAACACGCCGAGCAGCAGCAACGTCATGAACAGGTAGATGTAATGGACCCACGGATTCTGGTCCGGGTTCATCGGGTCGCTGTGCGGCATGAAGCTCAGGAACGATGCGTTGATGCTGCCGGCATGGCAGTTGCTGCTGCCGCAGGTCTCGGCGAGCCGCTCCGGACTGGTCGTCGAGCGCGGATCGCTGGCTGGCAGGTTCTGGTGTGGTGTATGGCAATCGGAGCAGGTGGCGGCTGCTCTGCGGCCGACGCTGGATGCCTTGCCGTGAAAGCTGTCGTGGAAGCTCTTCAGCAGTTTGTCATGGCAGTTGCCGCACTCGTGCGGCATTTCATCGCGTGCGAGAAGTGTGGTTGGGTCCCCGATCGCGTGCGCTTTGTGACACGACGCGCACACTGGCCCGTCCTTGCCTTCTTGCCAGAGTTGGCCGTGAGCGCTGTCGGTCCAGACCTTCAGGATGCCTTCGTGGCAGGCGCCGCAGGTTTCCGGGCTCTTCTGGTGCGACGATCGCGCCAGCTTGTCCGTGTGGCGCCGGATGTCGTGGCTGCCGTGGCAGTCACTGCATGCGGGCGCGCTGTTGAGGCCCGACACCAGCAATGCACGGGCGTGCACGCTGCCAAGGTAGCCTTCCATCATCGCTGTATGGCACTGGCCGCAGTTCTTCAACTGGTTCACGGCGGACATCGGCGCGTTTTCGTCGCGGCTGCGCGGTGTGCTGTGCAGACTGCCGTGACACCCTTGGCACGACGCGGGTTTGGCGCCCTTGACCCTGGCGTGGACACTGTCGACGAACGGCGTGATCTCGTCTTCGTGGCATTGCATGCACACGTCGAAGGACACCGGGCCGAGCGGCTGCCGCTTGCCCTTGTGCTTTACGGTGAGGGCCGCCGTGTGGCACTCCACGCAGGCAACCCGCTTGTGGGCGCCTGCCGCGAATGGCGCGGCCAGCACGGCGACCGAGCCGCCGTTGGCGTCTTCAAATTCGGCATCGTCGTGACAGCCGAGGCACTTGGAGTTCGGGATCGCGGGTTCGGCGGCGGCCACGGGCGTCGGCGCTGCGGCGGCGGTCTCCTGGGCGGACGCGGTCGGCGAGCCGACAAGGGCGAACAGCAGCGTCGAAGTGGAGAGGGCGCAGGCGAGGGCGAGGCGGCGAATCCGGAGCATGTTGGACTCCCTCAAAGGGCGGCGCAGGGAGCGTTTTGTTGTTCACCCATGCGTCGTGCACCGCAAAAAGCGGCACGTGCGAATTTCACCTCAAGAGGCCACGAAGGGGCTGCACGCATTTACCGCAGTTGCGCGGGGCGACGCGCAGACGACGAAGTCCCGCGTTTCAGCGCGGGGGTGGCTTGTGTTCGCGCGGTGCCGCCGGCGCCGCGGGATCGCAGCCGCTGCACCCGCCCTGCTTTGCAGCGGCCAGTCGTTCGATGCCGCTTGTCGCGCGTGCAATCCAGGCGGGTCGGCCCGGGGCGCGGCCCCAGGCGCCAAGTCGCTTCGCCCAGCCAAGTCGCGTTCGTCCCGGCACCAGTGCCCATAGGGTGTAGAGCGCTGCAAGGAGGACGAGGGCGCCGACGATCAAGTTCTGCAGCATGCTTCTTGGCTCAGCTGAGCAGCGCAGTCGCGACCCGGAACGTCACGAAGGAGGCGAGGTACGCCAGTGCAAACAGGTAGGCCGCCATCGCCAGTGGATAGCGCCACGAATTCGTTTCGCGCTTGACCACGACGAGCGTCGACAGGCACTGCGGCGCGAAAACGTACCAGGCCAGCAACGACAGCGCCGTCGCCAGGCTCCACGTTTGCGCGATCATCGGTACCAGCGAGCCCGCGACGTCGCCATCACTCGAGAGTGAATACACCGTGCCGAGCGCGCCCACCGCGACTTCGCGCGCCGCAAGGCCGGGCACGAGCGCCAGCGAGATCTGCCAGTTGAACCCGATCGGCGCGAACACCACTTCGAGCGCGCGACCGATCGTGCCGGCGAAGCTGTAGCTGATCGCAGGACCGCTCGCTCCGGGTGGTGGAGCCGGGTAACTGCTGAGGAACCACAGCACGACCATCAGCGCCAGGATGATGGTGCCGACCCGCTGCAGGAACACCTTGGTGCGCTCCCACATCCCGATCGCCAGGTTGTTGAGGTGCGGCCAGTGGTACTCGGGCAGTTCCAGCAGCAGCGGGTGATACGCGGCCCGCAGTGCCGTGCGCTTCAACACGAACGCGACCGCCATCGCCGCCAGGATGCCCGCGAAATACAGGATGAACAGCACCAGGCCCTGCAGGTTGAACGGCCCGACCGGGTGCGCAGGGATGAAGGCCGCGATGATCAGCGCATACACCGGCAGCCGCGCCGAGCACGTCATGAGCGGCGCGATCATGATCGTCGCCATGCGGTCACGCAGGTTTGGAATCGTGCGCGTCGCCATGATGCCCGGCACGGCGCAGGCAAAGCTCGATAGCAGCGGGATGAATGCGCGGCCCGACAACCCGACGGAACCCATGACGCGGTCGAGCAGGTACGCGGCACGCGGCAGGTAACCGCTGTCCTCGAGCGCGAGGATGAAGAAGAACAGGATCAGGATCTGCGGCAGGAAGACGAGCACGCTGCCGACACCCGCGATGACGCCATCGACGAGCAGGCTGCGCAGCGCGCCAGCGGGCAGCACGTTCTGCAACCATGTGCCCACGGCTGCGACGCCCCCGTCGATTATGTCCATCGGCACCACGGCCCAGCTGAATACCGCCTGGAACACGAAGAACAGGATCGCCGCGAGGATCACCGGGCCTGCAATCGGGTGCATGACCACCGCGTCGACGCGCGTGAGCGCGCGCTTGCGCAGTGGCTCCTCGTAGCCGCTCGCCCGCAGGATGCGCCGTACTTCGCGCTGCGTGCGCTGGATGTCGTCGAATGTCGGTTCCTTCCAAGGCACCGGCTCACGCGCGCCCGGATGTTGCAGCGCCTCGAGCCGTTCGATCAGGTGGCGATCGCCGTTGTGACTGACGGCGACCGTCTCCACCACGGGCACGCCCAGTTCTGCTTCGAGGCGTGTGCGGTCGAGTTTGTAACCGCGTCCCTCGGCGAGATCGCTCATGTTGAGCGCGACGACCATCGGCACGCCGAGGTCGCGCAACTCGAGCACCAGCCGCAGGTTGAGCCGCAGGTTGGTCGCGTCGACCACGCAGACGATGAAGTCGGGTGGCGGCTCTTCGGCCAGTCGCCCGAGCACGAAGTCACGTGTGATGGCCTCGTCGAGCGTCGTGGGCGTCAGGCTGTATGCGCCGGGAAGGTCCAGGACCTTGTAGAGGCGTTGACGCGCCGGGCCGACGAACGATCCTTCCTTGCGTTCGACGGTGACGCCCGCGTAGTTGGCAACGCGCTGGCGGCTGCCGGTGAGCCGGTTGAACAACGCCGTCTTGCCGCAGTTCGGCACGCCGACCAGCGCCAACCGCATCGAATCGAATGTCGCTGCGTGCGCGTTCACGGCGCACCCCGCTTGCCGGTCTCGGCTTCCACGAGGATCGCGCTGGCCTCGCGCCGCCGCAAAGCGAACGTCGTGTTGCCGATGCGAACCGCAAGCGGATCGCCGCCGGGCCAGACTGCTTCGATCACCTCGAAGCGTTCACCCGCGACGAAGCCCAACTCGAGCAGACGCCGACTCACGGTGGAATGGGCTTCGTCGCCGAGACTCTGCGCGTCGTCACGCACATCGACGACGACGCCACGGGCTCCTTTGCTCAGCGTGGCCAGACTGACGGGTGGCATGGAAGGTCGCGGTACCTGGACTCGAGGGACAGCAGTCTCGACTTAATGAGATTCGTTCGCAACAAGGGAAACCCGCAACCGACAAGAGCCAGCCGCGAGATTCCCGAGTCCCGTTGTCGGCTGTAAATAGTTATACAAATGGCTGTACAAAACATATACGGCTGTGTCTATACTCCAGCTCAAGAACGCAGACGTGGCAATGAAACCGGGAAGACCCCGGGACGAATAGAGGTAGCAAGCGATGACGCAGTCCATCCTCCAGCGAGTGGCCAGCGGCGACCAGAAAGCCGTCCGTGAGTGCATCGATGAGTTCGGCGGCCTGGTCTGGGCCATCGCCCGCCGCATGACGCGCTCGCGCGCTGATGCGGAAGACGCGGTGCAGGACATTTTCGTCGACGTGTGGCGCAGTGCCCACCGCTTCGACGCGGCCCAGGGTTCCGAGAAGGTCTTCGTCACGACGATCGCGCGGCGCCGGCTCATCGACCGCATCCGGCGTGGTCGGATGAATGCGATGATGGACGGCGAAGAGGCGCTCGAAGACCTGCAGTTTGCAGAGCACGGCAACCACGGCGAGATTCGCGCCGAAGCCGAGCGTGCAGCCGCGGTCGTCGCTCGGTTGCGGCCCCAGCAGCGCAAGGTGCTGAGCATGGGCCTGCTGGAAGGCATGACCCATTCCGAGATTGCCTCGGCAACGGGCATGCCGCTTGGCACGGTGAAGACTCAGATGCGTCGCGGGCTGATCCAGGTAAGACAGTGGATGAAGATCGAAAACACGGTCCCGATGGAACAGGCGATTCGCTGAAGGAATCCCGCGGCGCAGGCACGCCCGGGACTCCCGGGCCATTGCCGCGCAGGATCCGCCAGCGGCTGGAGCAGAGCGCGGACGCGTGGGTGGAAGCCGGAGCGAGCGCCGCTCCGGACGGCACGCGAGTCATCGAGAAAATCGTGTTGGACCGCAAGGCACAGCGCCGCGGCTGGTACGCAGCTGCGGCCTGTCTGGTACTTGCCATCGCAGGTTGGTGGCCGCGCCTCGCGCAAGTGACAACGGACGCGGCCCATGGCATCTCCCCCTTACAGGCGGAAGCCGATCGCGGGCGCGAGCACCTGCTCAAGACCGCACATCAAAACCTGGGCCGCTGGCCGTGGTCGCACGAGGCCGGCGTCGGGGCCGACGTGCAGGGCGAGGTCATCTGGGATGGCAAGCGCCAGGAAGGCTATCTCACCCTGACTGGCTTGCCCTCGAGCGCCGCAACGGGCCGCCAATACCAGCTCTGGATATTCGATGGCTCGCGCGACGAGCGCTATCCCGTCGATGGCGGCGTGTTCGACGTTCCCGCCGGCACGCATGAACTGACGGTGCCGATCCGGCCGGCTCTCACGGTGTCGCGCCCCGTCGTGTTTGCGATCACGCTCGAGCCCGTCGGCGGCGTCGTCGTCTCCGATCGCCAGCACCTGATGGCCCTGGCGCGCGCGCATGCGCAGTGACGCACCGAGCTGAGATGGTTGACCCTATCGCGCCGCGCACGCCGCAACCGCACGGCACGGCCGGCGCGCAAACCGCCACGCGCGTGCTGATGGTCCGACCCGCCAGTTTTGGCTGGAATCCACAGACCGGCGCCAGCAACCGCTTCCAGCGCGAAGACGCGCAATTCGCGGTGAACTCAAATCAACGCGCCTGCGCTGAATTCGACGGGCTCGTGCTGCAGCTGCGCACGGCAGGGGTCGACGTCTGGGTGCAGCACGACGCAGCCACGCCGGTCTGTCCCGACGCGGTATTTCCGAACAACTGGATGAGCCTGCACGAGGATGGCACCGTCGTGCTGTATCCGATGCTCGCTCGCAACCGCCGGCTCGAGCGCAGGCTCGCTGCCGTGGCGGCGCTGACTGCTGCACGCGGCTTGCGCGTGACGCGCTTGCTGGACCTCACGCATCACGAGGCAGACGAGCGCAGCCTCGAAGGCACCGGCAGCATCGTGTTCGATCATGCGCATCGCATCGCCTACGCGTGCCTGTCGCCGCGCACGGATCGCGGCGTGCTCGAAGAATTGTGCGACGAACTCGGCTACACGCCGTGCAGCTTTGCGGCGTGCGACGCGAGCGGCGTCGCGATCTACCACACCAACGTGATGCTCGCGATCGGCACCCGCTTCAGCGTGGTCGGTGCGGAAGCCATCGAGCGCGGCGATCGGGACCGCGTGCTCGCGAGTCTTGCCACCGGGGGCCGGCAACTTGCCGTCATCGACGCCGCGCAGATGGCCGGTTTTGCCGGCAACGTGCTCGAATTGCGCGGCTCCGATGGTCACAGTGTGCTCGCTTTGTCACAGTGCGCGTACGACGCGTTCGGTGCGGCCGGCCGCGAACGACTCGCGCACTGCGTCGACCGCATCGTCGCAGCGCCCATACCGACAATTGAGAGGCTCGGTGGCGGCTCCGTCCGCTGCATGCTGGCGGAAGTATTCCTGCCGCAGTGACCTGCGCGAGTCGACGCGACGTCGATGCTAGAATCCTGCGTCTCGCGCGCAGGGGAAACGCACCGTGCTGGAACTTGGCTTCAAGGCCCTCATCGCTTACCTGCTGGGGTCCGTGAGCGGCAGCCTGCTGCTCGGACGCCTGCGTGGCGTCGACATACGCACGCAGGGCAGCGGTAACGCCGGCGGCACGAACGCATTGCGCACGCAGGGTTGGGCGTTTGCCCTCGGCGTCATCGTGGTCGACGTGGGCAAGGCGCTGCTCGCCGTCGGTTGGTTGCCGGGTATCGACCTGCCGGGCATCGGTCTGGACCCCGGCCTGGATCGCGACTGGCTGCTGGTGACGTGTGCAGTCGCCGTGGTTTTCGGCCACGTGTATCCGGTGTGGCACGAATTCCGCGGCGGCAAGGGCGCCGCGACCCTGATCGGCGCGGTCGCCGTGCTGGCGCCCATGGCGCTCGTGCCGGTGCTGCTGGTATGGCTCGCCACCGTCGTATTCACGGGCTTCGTCGGCCTGGCCACGATGCTCGGTACGGCGACGTTGCCATTGTATTTCGCGCTGGCGCAGCCGCAACGCAGCGCATTCGTCGTGTTCGGCTTGGTCATGGCCGCGTTCATCGTGTTCACGCACCGCTCGAACGTGCGGCGCATGCGCGAGGGCGTCGAGAGCCGTGCGCGCAAGCTCTGGTTGCTGCGGCCCCGATGAACGACAGCGCCGTGCGTCTGGTGCGGCTGCTCGCCGACGGCGCGCTGCATTCCGGCGCGCGCCTCGCGGACGACTTGGGGCTTACGCGCGCAGCCGTCTGGAAACTCGTCGCCGATCTGCGAGACCGCGGCATTGCCGTCACCAGCCACGAGCGCCGCGGTTACCAGCTGGCGCAGCCTGTCGAGTTGCTGGAACTGCAGTCATTGCAACAGGCCAGTGCTGCCGCAGGCGTCGTGCTGCCTGCAGCCACCGAAGTCTTGTTCGAACTGGCCTCGACCAACGATTACCTGCATGCCGCAACGGCGTGTGCAGTGGGTGCGCCTCGGCTCGTGTTCGCCGAGCTGCAGACTGCGGGTCGTGGTCGTCGCGGTCGTCAGTGGCTGGCACCGTTCGGCTCGGGCCTCACCTTCTCGATCGGCTGGACTTTCGCAGAAACGCCCGCCGATCTTTCTGCATTGAGCCTTGCGCTCGGCGTCTGCGTGGTGCGCGCGCTGCGAGCGGGCGGGGCGCCCGGCGTGCAATTGAAATGGCCCAACGACATCGTGCATGAACACGCGAAGCTGGGTGGGCTGCTGTTGCAGTTGCGGTCGGAGGCCGGCGGTCCTACTTACGTCGTGGCGGGCCTCGGGCTCAACCTGCGCATGCCCGCAAGCGCGCGTGAATCGATTCAGGGACCGCTGGCGACGGCGGTGACCGATCTTGCGAATGCATGCGGCCAGCGCCTGCCGCGGCGCGCGGACACGGCTGCCTGCGTCGCGGGTGCAATGCTGGCAGGGCTCGACACCTTCGCCCGCAGCGGGTTCGCCTCGTTTGCGCAGGATTGGGCGGCATTCGATTCACTGCGCGACGCTACCGTGACCGTACTGCGACACGACGGCAGCTTCGACGGCGTCGCGCGCGGTGCAGACCGTGAGGGCGCGCTCCGCGTCGAGACGGCTGCGGGTGTGCTCGAACGGGTGCATGCGGGGGACGTCAGCTTGCGACGAGCTGCGAACACACCATCGGTGCCGCCGCAATGATGCTGCTCGTCGACATCGGCAACACCCGCGTCAAATGGGCCACGTGCGCAGACGGCGCCCTCTCGTCGCAGCGTGCTGCCGCGCACGCCGGTTGGTCTGCGACCGACTGGCAACGTGCGTTGTTCGAGGGCAGCAGCGGCGTCGAGCGAGTGGTTGCCGCGACAGTTGCGGGAACAGACACGCGGCGCGCGCTCGAGTCGGCTGCACAAGCGGCGGGTGTGCGCACCGTGCACTTCGCGCGCAGCACGCCGGCAGCGGCGGGGGTGCGCAATGCCTATCACGACCCGCGCTTGCTTGGTGTCGATCGCTGGGTTGCCGCGATCGGCGCATATCACCTGGCGCAGGGCGCCTGCTGCGTCGTCGACATCGGCACCGCCGCCACGGTCGATGCCGTCACCGCGACAGGCCAGCACCTCGGCGGCTTCATCGTGCCCGGCCCTGCGCTGATGGTGCAGTCGTTGCATGCAGGCACCAGCGACCTCGCCGCGCACACCGCGGCCAGCGTCGCGGCGGAGTCCGCGCTGTTCGCCGACAACACGCGCGACGCGATCGAACGCGGTTGCTGCGTGGCGCTTGCAGCGCTGGTCGATCGGAGCTGCCATGAGCTGACGCAACTGAGCGGGTGCGTGCCCCGGGTGTTCTGCACCGGCGGCGCTGTCGATGGCGTCCTGCCATACGTACTTACCCGGCACGAGCGTGTTCCCGACCTGGTGTTGCGCGGGCTCGCACGAATCGCAGAGGAGCCGCTTGAACCCTGACCCCCAGAGGGTGTCAAATCGGGTGTGACAGGATGTCCTGTCGCCAGCAGGCAACGCCGCTGCCGGTTTCCGGCCGGCCAACAGGAGAAGAAATTCAATGAAAGTCAGTCGTTTGGTCGTGGTTGCAAGTGCGTTCGCCGGTCTCGCGGGATTCGGCTCCGCGGCGCATGCGGATGCGGCGGCAGGCAAGGCCACCTTCACAGCGGTTTGTTCCGAGTGCCACGAGGTCGCCGATTTCGAAGGCGAAAGTGCTGCGGACATCCAGGCCACGGTGACGAAGATCGTGGGGGGCACCATGAAGCACAAGAAGGCGCTCAAGCTGACGGACGCGCAGATCGCCGACGTCGCCGCGTACATGGCAGCCGGCAAGTAACTGACGCGTTTTGCTGAGATTGGAATGAATCAAGCCCGGGTTCGACAGAATCCGGGCTTTTTTCGTGTTGCATTGCGGTAAACACGGTCCGGGTTTCGCGCTCGCCTCGGTATCATCCGGATGACCCACTGTCTCCGGTTTCCGGTTTGTACCCTGAGGAGGATCCGATGAAATCCACGCGTATGTTTGCCGTTTCCGTTGCCACGCTTGCGCTCGCGGGCTTCAGTTCAGTCGCCAGCGCCGATGCGGCGGCGGGCAAGGCCAAGTTCACGGCCGAATGCGCCGAATGCCACGAGGTGGCCGACTTCGAAGGCCAGGACGCCAAGGCCCTGTCCGAGTCGATGAAGAGCATCGTTGCGGGCAAGACGAAGCACAAGGCAGCGCTCAAGCTGAGTGACGCCGAGATCGCCGACCTCGCGGCGTGCATCACCGCCGGCGGCAAGTAAGAAACGCCTCGTCGACGCGAAGGCCCGGTCGTTCGCGGCCGGGCCTTCCTTTTTTGTTTGCTAACATCGCCGCAGGCAAACTTCCCTGGCGGTCCCTTGCGCATCCTGTTCCTGTCGCTGCTGCTGGCGAACGTGCTGTTCCTCGCGTGGACCCGCTGGGTCGTCGAACCGCAGCCGGCAGCGCGGGCCGCCGCCGCCGCGGGCTCGGCCCTGCATCCCATCCGCCTGGCGCGCGAGCAACCGGCGGCAGTTGAGGCTGCGCCGGTCGCGGTGGCCAATGATCTGCAGGCCGCAACCTGCATGAGCATCGGGCCGTTCATCGCGCCAGCACACGCAGACCTGGCGCGACTGCAGCTCGAACGCCTGGGGTTCGCGAGCCGGCGGCGGATTTCGCAGGACGAGGTGCGCGTCGGCTACTGGGTACGGATCCCGAACCTGGCGACGCCCGCGGATGCCACGAACGCGCTTGCCACGCTGCAGGCGGCGGGCCTGACCGATGTATCGATCTTCGACGAAGACCTGGCTGGCGCGATGGTTTCCGTTGGCGTCTACGCCGACGCGGGCAAGGCGGCCGAGGTGGCCGCGGCAGTGCAAAGGGCCGGCTTTACCCCCGAGACGAGCGACCGCTTGCGCCGCCTGGAGGTGCTCTGGCTGGACGTCGACCGGCAGGCAAATGGCGGCATGCCATCGCTCGACGCGCTTGGAGCGCCGCCGGAGGGCGCGCTGCCGTACGACATGCGGGCCTGTCCGGCATCGAGCGGTGTGGCGGACGTGACGCCGCCCGCAAACCCGTAACGAACGCGTATGGCGGCACACGCGGCCGGTTAATGTAGAATCCCGATCCCTTCGCGGACCGGGCCGGCTTAGCACAGCTGGTAGTGCACCTGATTTGTAATCAGGGGGTCGGGGGTTCGAATCCCTCAGCCGGCACCATATCGAGACACACACGAGGAAAGGCCATGGCGCTCTGGAAAGATCCGACTAAAGATCCCTCGATGCCCGCTGCCGATGGCGGCGTCGCGCTCGCTCCCGAATCCCCGGCGCGTCCAACGCCGCCGCCCGCTCCTGCGCCCGTTGCGGACACCGCGCGGCGTCCCGAGCGCGTCGCGACGCCCACCATGGGCACGGCCAAAGAGTCGTTGATCGCGGCCGACGTCACCATCGAAGGCAAGATCGAAGGTGCCGGTCACGTCCGCATCGCCGGTCGCTTCAAGGGCGACGTCAACGTGCAGGGCAACGTGACGATCGAGCAGGGCGCGCACGTCACGGGGCAGATCGCGGCCGCCACGGTCATGGTCAGCGGTGAAGTGCACGGCAACATCCAGGCCAGTTCGCGCGTCGAGCTGCTCGAGACCGGCATCATCAACGGTGACGTCAAGGCCGCGGTGCTGACGGTTGCAGCGGGTTCGCGCATGCGCGGCACGGCCGACTTCGGCTGGCCGGAATCGGCCAAATAGCGCCGCCGCGCGGCCCAGCGGATGCTCACAGGGCGCCCGGGATCGTCAGGCAGCGTGGGCAGGACTCGTTCCTGTCCGCACTGCAAGGCCACGATTCTCGAAAGCGCCCTGATCTGTCCGCAGTGCCGCCATCACCTGCAGCACGGCGCGGCCTCCAAGGCCGCGTCGGACGCAACCCCGAAGTTCTCGGCCTTCAACGTCGAGGGCACGCTGCGGCATTCCGAACGCGGCGGCGACTGGGAATATTCTGTCGTGCTGTCGATACGCAACGAGCGCGGTGAGGAACTCTCGCGCCAGGTCGTGGGTGTTGGCGCGCTCCGCAATAACGAGGCGCGCACCTTCACCCTGACGGTCGACGTGGCGACGCCCAGCGGCCGGTAAGGAACATCCGGCAAGTTTCCGGAGTTGGTCTGAGGGCTTTCCGCTATCGGTCGTTGCCGACCCCTGTGGCACCATCGTGCGCTCACGCACTTTGGAGAACCTGCGGCCCATGAAAATCATGTCCCTGATCCTGCTGAGTGGAATCGCGGCGCTCTCGATCCTGACCGGCTGTTCAAAGCCTGCCGCACCGCCGCCTGCCGCAACGACGAGCGAATCCAGCAAGAGCGTTACCGCCCCGGAGAGGTCGGTCGCCGCCCCGGCCAAGCCGCAGAAGTCGTCGGCCGAGCAGGCGGCTACGTTGCTGAAGTTCATCGACACCCGTCCGGAATGCCAGCAGTTCCGCGCACCGCTGGAACAGGCCAGTGCGTCGCCGCAAGCTGCGACGGCGGAGTTGAACATGGCCGAGATCATGGACCAGGCCTACAAAGCTGGCTGCCAGACCGGACCCGGCTGAGCCACTGCACGTTCCGCTCTGCGACGGCTGGCGGGACTGGCCCGGCACGCCCGTCGCGCGCAGGCCGCGCTCACGGCAAGCCCTTATTCTGCTGCGTACCCCTGTTTGAGACCCTGTCTCAAACAGGGCCGCTTGAACCGCGGGCTGATCAGTAGGAGACCATCCACATGTGCCTGGCCGTTCCCATGCAGATCAAGAGCATCGACGGGTTCAACGCGACCTGCGAAGCCAAGGGCATCGAGCGCGAAGTGAGCCTGTTCATGCTGCAGGGCGAGCCCATCGAGGTGGGCGACCACGTGCTCATACACGTGGGCTACGCCATCCAGAAGATCAGCGCCGAGGAAGCGCAGATCACGTGGGAGCTGTTCGACGAGGTCCTCGAGCATGCATGAGCTCGCGATCTGCCAGGCGCTGATCGACCAGGTTCGGCGCGTGGCGGTCGAAAACGGCGGGGGCCGCGTGTTGTCGATCACGCTCGCGATCGGTCCGCTGGCGGGCGTCGAACCCAAGCTGCTCGAGCACGCTTATCCCCTGGCCGCCGCGGGCACCGTGGCGCAGGACGCGCAGCTGCTGATCGAGGCCGTGGCCGTGCAGGTGCGCTGCCGCAAGTGCAAGGCCGAGACGCCCGCGCTGGCCAATCGACTGCTGTGCGGAGCCTGCAACGACTGGCAGGTGGACGTGATCGCCGGCGACGAGTTACTGCTGCAGCGGGTCGAGATCGAGCCCGCCGTCGAGCCGGTTTACTGAACGCTGCTTCCCATAGCAGGAGGTCACGCTGATGTGTCGCGATTGCGGTTGTTCACTGGGTCCTGCCGCGGCACGCGTGCCTTTCGCAGCGCAGCCCGTCGGCAAGGGTCACGTCGAATCGATCGAGGTGATCACGGCGATCCTCGATGAAAACGATCGGGTGGCGGCGCACAACCGCACGCACTTCGACGGACACGGCGTGCTCGCGATCAACCTGATGTCATCACCCGGCTCGGGCAAGACGTCGCTGCTCGAAGCCACCATCAAGGCACTGCAGGGCGAGCTGCGTGTTGCCGTGATCGAAGGCGACCTTGCCACCGAGAACGATGCAGCGCGCATCCGGGCGTGCGGCGTGCCGGCCGTGCAGATCACCACGGGCAATGCCTGCCACCTCGACGCGCAGATGGTGCACGACGCATTGCACGAACTGCCGCTCGACGGCCTCGACGTGCTGTTCGTCGAGAACGTCGGCAACCTCGTGTGCCCTGCGAGCTTCGATCTCGGCGTGCACCGCAATCTCACGCTGCTGTCGGTGCCGGAAGGCGACGACAAACCTGAAAAGTATCCAGTGATGTTCCGTGGCGCCGATCTCGCGCTGATCACCAAGGTCGACCTGTTGCCACACATCGAGGAATTCAGCGTCCAGCGCGCCCGCAATTCGTTGCGCCAGGTGGGCTTCCAGGGCCAGATCATCGAGCTCACGCGACGCGGTGGGCCCGGCTTCACCGCATGGCTGGACTGGTTGCGCGCACAGGTCGCGGCACGCCAGGCAGAAGCGGCCTGAAGCCGCGTAGGGGGGAAGCATGACGACCACTGCTGCCGAATGGCTCGAACGCATCCGCGCATTGCCGCTGCCACCGAAGATCAAGGTGATGAATGTCTGCGGCGGGCACGAGCGGTCGATCACCACCGCCGGACTGCGCAAGGCCATTCCGTCGAACATCGAACTGGTGCCGGGGCCCGGCTGTCCCGTCTGCATCTGCCCGGAAGAGGACATCTACGAGGCGATCCAGCTTGCGTTGCACGAGCGTGTGATCCTGGTCGCGTACGGCGACATGCTGCGCGTGCCGGTCAATGCGCCGAAGAGCGAAGCGCGTTCGCTGGAACAGGCCAAGGCGGCCGGCGCCGACGTGCGCCCGATAGCGAGTCCGCTCGAGGCCGCGAAGATCGCGCGCGAGAACCCGTCGCGCAAGGTCGTGTTCCTGGCCGCCGGGTTCGAGACGACGACGGCGCCCGCGGCAGCGCTGCTCGCGCAAGGCGCGCCCGACAACCTGCTGTTGCTGATGTCGGGACGACTGACGTGGCCCGCCGTCGCGCTGCTGCTCGGCTCTGGCGAACCCGGCTTCGAAGCCCTGATTGCGCCGGGCCACGTCGCCACGGTCATGGGTCCGGAGGAATGGGAATTCGTGCCGCGCGAGCACGGCATCCCGACGGCGGTCGCCGGATTCGCACCGGATTCGCTGCTCGCGGCGTTGTACTCGGTGCTGCGGCAGAAGCTCGAAGGCAAATGCTTCCTCGACAACTGCTATCCGCAGGTGGTGCGGCCGGGCGGCAACGCGACGGCGAAGCGCCACATCGACGCCACCATGGACGTCGTCGCCGGTAACTGGCGCGGCATCGGGTCGATTCCCGCTTCGGCTTTCGTGCTCAAGCCGCAGTACGCACAGCACGACTCGCGCGTGCAGTTGCCGTCGTACACCGAGATGTCGCGCAAGCGCGCGGGCGAGATGCCGCCGGGCTGCGATTGCGCCAAGGTCGTGCTCGGGCGCATCTATCCGAACCAGTGCCGCCTGTTCGGCGCCGCCTGCACGCCGCGCCATCCGATCGGTCCGTGCATGGTCTCCGACGAAGGTGCGTGCCGGATCTGGTGGGCAGACGGCGTGCGCGAAAGCGTCTGGCAGGGCCGTCAGGCGCAGGAAGCCTGACGCGCACCTGCAGCGAGGCAACGATGGCCACTCCGGCACCCGCCGTTGCTTCGCGTCGCCTGCTGCTCACTGGGCGCGTGCAGGGTGTCGGCTTTCGTCCCTTCGTCTACCGACTTGCGAACGAACACGGGCTGACTGGCTTCGTACGCAACCTGCGTGGCGACGTCGAGATCGTGCTGCATGGTCCCGCTGCCACCATCGATCGCTTCGCGCACGAGGTCGTGAGCCGGGCGCCCCCGCTGGCGCGCCCTGTGCTGGTCGGGCAGTCGATACCAACCGAACCGGCCGAGACAGGATTCGTCATTGCGCCAAGCAGCGCGGCACAGCAACCGCAGATCTCGGTGCCGCCGGATTTCTTCTGCTGCCCCGACTGTCTCGTCGAACTCGCGACGCCCACGGATCGCCGGCACGGGTACCCGTTCATCAACTGCACGCAGTGCGGGCCCCGCTACACGTTGATCGAAGCACTGCCGTATGACCGGCCCAACACGTCGATGCGAGCCTTCCCGCTGTGCCCGGCCTGCAGCAGGGAATACCAGGACCCACTCGATCGACGTTTCCACGCCGAGCCGGTGGCGTGTCCCGTGTGCGGGCCGCACCTGCAGTTCGCCAATGCCGCTGGTGCCGTTGTGACCGATGGCGCCGTGGCCACCGTTGACGACGAGCGCGCATTGGCGCTGGCGGTGGCCTCGCTGCGTGCAGGACAGGTCGTCGCGGTCAAAGGTGTGGGCGGATATCACCTGCTGTGTGATGCGCGGCAGGAGCAGGCCGTGGCGCGGTTGCGCGAGCGCAAGCACCGGCCTGACAAGCCACTGGCCGTCCTGTACCCGTGGAGCGGATGCGATGGCCTCGACGAAGTGCGCAAAAGCTTTGACCTCGAGCCTGCTGCGCAGGCCGCGCTGCTGGATCCCGCGCGGCCGATCGTGCTGTTGCGCGCGTCAGCCCGCGTCGACCTCGCGCCGAACGTGGCGCCGGGCCTGCACGAAGTGGGCGTCTTCCTGCCATACAGCCCTCTGCACCAGCTGTTGCTGGAACAATTCGGCGGGCCACTGGTCGCGACCTCGGGCAACGTCAGTGGCGAACCCGTGCTCACGGATGTTACGGACGCGCAGTCCAGGCTCGCCCGCGTGGCCGATGCATTCCTGCACCACGATCGACCCATCGTGCGTCCCGCCGACGATTCGGTCATGCGCGTGATCGCGGGCCGCGCACGGCCGATCCGGCTCGGCCGCGGCATCGCGCCGCTCGAACTCACGTTGCCGCGACCCTTGGCCCGGCCCGTGCTTGCGGTGGGCGGTCATCTGAAAGCCACGGTCGCCCTGGCATGGGATCGCCGCATCGTCGTGTCGCCGCACATCGGCGACATGGGGACGCTGCGCAGCGAGCAGGTGTTCGCGCAGGTCGCAGCCGATCTGCAGCGCTTGTACGGAGTGCGCGCGGAGGTCGTCGTGAGTGATGCGCACCCGGACTACGCGACGACGCGCTGGGCACGCACGAGCGGGCTGCAGCATGCAACCGTGCAGCATCACCGCGCACACGCAGCCGCTTTAGTCACCGAGCACGACCGCGCCGCGGACACCGCAATCGTGTTCGCCTGGGACGGCGTCGGTCTCGGCGACGACGGCACGCTGTGGGGCGGTGAAACGTTCACCGGCACTCCTGGCCATTGGCGACGCGCAGCGACGTTGCGGCCGTTTCACCTGCCGGGCGGAGATCTTGCGGGGCGGGCACCGTGGCGCAGCGCCGCCGCCGTCTGCTGGGAACTGGGCCGTGACTATCCGGGCATGGTTCCCGACCCGATCGTGCGCAGCGCCTGGGAACGCCGCATCAATTCACCGCAGTCGAGCGCGGCTGGCAGGCTCTTCGATGCGGCGTCGGCGCTCGTGCTGGGCGTCGGCGAAACCAGCTTCGAGGGGCAGGGCCCGATGTGGCTGGAAGCGATTGCGACCGACGTCGAAGACTATCCACGGCTCGCACTGGTAGAGACCGCAACAGGGATCAGCGTCGACTGGGCGCCGCTCATCGAATGGCTGCTCGCGACAACTGCGCTTCCTGCGCCAGCACGGGCCGGTGCAGTGCATGCCGCACTCGCGGCAGCGATCGTCGACGTGGCCGAACGCCTGCGCAATGAAACCGGTGTGCAGCTCGTCGGGCTGACTGGCGGAGTCTTCCAGAATCGCCGTCTCAGCGAACTGGCGTGCGCGCGGTTGCTCGCCTGCGGCTTTGAGGTGCTTTTGCCGCAGCAGATTCCGTGCAATGACGGCGGACTGAGCTACGGCCAGGTCGCCGACTTCGCCGGCAGAAGCGACTAGACTCACGCCATGCTCTGGTTCGAACGCCCATTCCTCTCCATCCTGCGGCACGAGTACGCGCAGGCCATGCGCTTCGCGGAGGATGACGCGGCAGAAGTGATGCCCGCGGCGCCGGGAGCGCCGTGCCAGCTCTACGTGCATGTGCCGTTCTGCGAAGTGCTGTGCCCGTTCTGCTCGTTCCACCGCGTGCGTTACGACGCTTCCAGGACGGCACGCTATTTCACGGCGTTGCGGCGCGAAATCCAGCTGTATCACGACCGCGGTTTCCATTTCAGCGACCTCTACGTCGGCGGCGGCACGCCGACAGTCGACGCGGACGAATTGATCGCCACGCTGGAGCTGGTGCGATCGTTGTCGCCGGTGCGCACCGTGTCGATCGAGACGAACCCGAATCACCTCGAGCCGACCGACCTGCAGCGGTATCGCGCAGCGGGCGTCACGCGGCTGTCCGTCGGTGTGCAGAGTTTTGACGATGGCCTGCTCGCGGGCATGGACCGGCTCGACAAGTACGGCAGCGGTGCGGTCATCCGCGAGCGGCTCGCGGCCGTGCAGGGCGTGTTCCCTACGCTGAACGTCGACATGATCTTCAACCTGCCGGGACAAAGCTTAAGGATGCTCGAGCACGATCTCGACGTGTTGCACGGGCTCGGCGCGGACCAGGTGTCGTTCTATCCGCTGATGACGGCGCCCACCGCGCGCCACAAGATGGCAAAGACGATGGGGCTCAGCGACGCGACGCTGCGCCACCCCATGTACGAGCTGATCCTGCAGCGGCTGCTGGGCGAATACCATGCCGCGTCTGCGTGGTGTTTCTCGCGCAACAAGGGCATGTTCGACGAGTACATCATCGACCAGAACGACTACGTCGGCGTTGGCAGTGGCGCCTTCAGCTACGTGGGCGGCGCGTATTACTCGACGACGTTCTCGCTGAATCATTATTGCCGGCGCATCGAAGGCGGGCAGAGCGGCATCACGCAGCGGCGCACGGTCGGGCTCAAGGAGCGCATGCGTTACGACTACCTCGTGCGCCTGTTCGGTGGCGAACTGCGCCGCGACTACATCGGGCGTCGCTACGGCAAGGCCTTCTGGTGGCGCATGGCCCCGGAGTTGTTGGCGATGCGCGCACTCGGCGCGACACGGCACGACGCCGATGCGATCCGGCTCACGCACCGCGGCATGTACTGCTGGGTGCTCATGATGGCGGAGTTCTTCAACTCCGTGAATTCCGTGCGCGAGCAGATGCGCGAGCACATTCGTGCGGAACTCGAAACCTGGAACGAAGAAGCAAAAGCGCCCGTGACGGCTATCGGCCGCACGCCCGCGCGCGAGGTTGGACGATGACGATGCAGGACACCCATGTTTCGCTGGCTCACGGCAACGGCGGTCGCTACATGCGCGAGCTGATCCAGGAGATCTTTGCGCGGCACCTCGCCAACCCTCTGCTCGACACCGACGCCGACGCCGCCGTGCTGCCATGGAACTCCGCAGAGGGTGAACTCGCCTTCACCACGGACAGCTTCACGGTACAGCCCATTGAATTCCCAGGTGGCAACATCGGCTCGCTGGCGGTGCACGGCACGACCAACGACCTCGCCGTCGCCGGTGCGATCCCGAAATACCTGAGCCTCGGTGTGCTGCTCGAGGAAGGTCTCGAATTCACGGTGCTCGAGCGCGTGGTGCAAGGCATCGCGCGCGCTGCCGGCGAAATCGGCGTCGTCGTGGCCGCCGGCGACACCAAGGTCGTGCGTCGCGGGGAAGGCGGCGGCATCTACCTCAACACCGCCGGCATAGGGCTCCGCAATCCAAACCTGCGACTGGGCATTGGCGAGATTCGGGCCGGAGACGTCGTTATCGTGAGCGGTCCCGTCGGCGATCACGGCATCGCCGTGATGCTCGCGCGCGAGCAGTTTGGCTTGCGCGGCGACCTGCAGTCCGATGCCGCGAGCGTGCTGCCCATCACGCTCGAGCTCGCGCGCTTCAAGGGGCTGCGCTTCATGCGCGATCCGACGCGCGGCGGGCTTGCCACCGTGATGCACGAGATCGTGCATGCAGCGGGGCTCGGCGTGCACCTAGTCGAGGCGCACGTGCCGGTGCGTGATTCCGTGCGGTCGGTCTGCGAGATGCTGGGGTACGACCCGTATTTCCTGGCGTGCGAAGGCCGCGTGGTCGCCGTCGTGGCGGCGGACGAAGCCGACGCTGCGCTCGCAGCGGTGCGCGCGCGTTGCCCTCGGGCCGGGACGCGGCCATCGTGGGCGAGGTGCGCGATCAACCGCGACGCCTGATCCTGCAGACGCCGCTTGGAGGCGAGCGCGTGATCGAAGAGCTCGAGGACGACCCGCTGCCGCGGATCTGCTGATTGCAGGTGCGGATCTGTTGATTGCCGTGACGCGCGATCAGCCCGGCGCAAACAGCGACTCGTTGTCGATGAAGATCAGGTAACGCGCGATCGCGTCGTCGCGCATGTAGAACACGTTGGCGAAGGGCACGGTCAGCGTCGAGCCATCCAGGCGCGTGTAGGTCACGTGGCCCGCACAGACGCGCGTGTCGGCGTCACGCCAAGTGCGCTCCAGTTCATGGTGACTGCTGCCGATCATGCCGAAGAAGGCGTCGACATAGGCCGCCACATTGGGCCTGCCGTGCACCGCAGGCTGGTTGCCGAACCGGAACTCGCCGTCCTCCGCGAGGAACTGCGCGAACTCTTGCGTACGCTTGCCGTCGATCGTCGCGAGAAGCTTATTCCACCAGGGCTGGTCGAGCATGCTTGCGTCCTGTGCACGACAGTTTGTCGCAATAGTCATCTTGCCATGCTCGCGTTGCGACGGGGTGCATGCGCGTAAGGCGGCGCTTACGTAAACATGCTGATGGCTGCCCGCACGTAATCGTGGGTTTGGCACTTCCATTTGCGAACGGCTCTCACCTAGCGCCCATTGCGGGTCAGCACCCCAAGAAAGTTCCCTTACTCGCAGCCAAACTTCGGTAATCCGAAGTGATTGCAGCGGACCTTGAGTCCTAACATTGGCCTCGTACTTTTAGGGACCGCGACCGGTCCAGGTCTATCAGCTCGGTGAAGGCTGGGCGAGGG
This sequence comes from Gammaproteobacteria bacterium, assembly GCA_031404015.1. Taxonomy (GTDB): domain Bacteria; phylum Pseudomonadota; class Gammaproteobacteria; order Steroidobacterales; family Steroidobacteraceae; genus RPQJ01. The sequence goes on from JANNGT010000127.1 coordinate 20,656, forward strand.
AGTCGAAAATGAGCTTGACGAAAATGCGAAGCGCGCGAGGACTCGTGCCGCTCTTTGCGCTGTTATCGCTCGGCGCCGGCTTGGCCGGTTGTTCCGGGGATGACGGCAATAATGGCGCCCAAGGCCCGGCTGGTCCTGGCGGCCCTCCTGGAGCCACGGGTCCGACAGGTCCGACAGGTCCAACGGGTCCAGGCGTCCCAGGTCCGATCGGCAACGCCGATGGCGACCTGTCCGGTGCAGTGACCGCCGTCACCGTCGACAGCGCCGCTGGCCAGAAGGTCAAGGTGCGGTTCACGCTGACCGACGCGGCGGGACTTCCCGTCACCGATGCCGCGACCAACAACTTCGAGTTCCAGGTCGCGAAGCTGGTACCGGCCTCGGCTAGCAAGCCGCAGTACTGGCAGAGCTACATCAACCGTTCTGACGCTGAAGACATCGGTATCAAGGTTCTGTTGGGCGGTCCTGAGCGCGCCCCGCCGAAGCTGGTCGACGCCGCGACGGGTACCTACGAGTACACGTTCTGCACGCCGCTCGCGACGGTCTCGTCGTTCATCTACTACGGCAACCCCGCCACGCCGGCCACCAATTGCGCCAGCACCGTCGTCGCGAATGCCGGCGAGATGACGAGCCCGGCCTGGGCGGCCGTGCAGCCGACCATCGACGTCAGCTACCAGCCCGCCGCCCCGACTCGCATCACGATCGTGGGTCGCGACGGGTCACTGGTTAACGTCGTGCAGGACTTCGTCCCGTCCACGTTGCCGGCCCTCCCCGCCACCACGGCGGCCGAGGTCGTGACCAACGCGTCCTGCGGCGCTTGCCATGCGGAAGACGTCGATGACCGCACGCAGTTGCTGATCATGCGGACTGTGGCAGCGAAGGGCGGCGGCCACCTAGGCCGACGGTACCAGGTCGAGGTCTGCACCATGTGTCACAACGCCACCGGATTTAATCCGGAGACGTCTACGGACGCCGAGTGGGAAACGCTGGACCTCAAGAACATCGTGCACGAGCTGCACACGTATGGTGAGTATCCGCAGAATTCGCCGTTCGGCGGCGTGAGCAATATCGGTGCCGGCTTCGCGCCGGGCGCCAACACGCTGTGGACAACGATCCTCGGGCTGCCGGGCCTGCCTGGCACGTACAACTGCCGTACCTGCCATGACAACCAGAACACGAAGATCCTGCCGTTCCAGCCGGCCGACCGTGCGGTGGCGGACAAGGCTTCGTGGCAGGCTAACATCTCACAGCAGGCCTGCAACAGCTGCCACGTGGTGGACTTCACCAACCACTTCGGCAACCAGCCCGACAACGCGCAATGCGTACTGTGCCATGGCACCGATCGCTCCGTGCCGGTTAGCCTGGCGCACGCGACGCCGTATTCGACCCCGAACAACCCGGAACTCTATCCGGGCGCGAAGACGGTCGAGTACGCGATCCAGAGCGTCACGGTGGACGCATTGGGCAAGCCGACCGTCCGCTTCTCGATCAAGGTGGATGGCACACCGCTTGATCTCAACGACCCAGCCACTTTCACGGCCGGCGTGTTGTCGATCGGCGGCGCGAACATGCGCCTCGTCTGGAGCAAGCCGATGGCGGCCCCGGTTAACGGCTTGAATGGTCCTGCGATCACCATGCCGAAGGACTGGAACAACCACGGCTCGACGACGGGCCGGCAGTACTGGAGCAACACAACCAACCTGGGAGTGGGATTCGCAGCGTACGACCAGCCGTTGAGCGCCAACCTCTCCACAGCCGGATTGCTGGCCTCGTTGACCGACAACGGTGACGGGACCTTCACGACGGTTGCGGGCATCACGCCCACTGGCACACTGGCCTTCCCGGCCGGCGCCACGCTGCGCGCCGTAGCCATCGAGAGCTACCTCACCTTTGGCGACAACCCGACCACGACGACGGTCAACGAAGGCATGAACATCTCCGCGCCGAGCCCGATCAAGGGCGTCGACGGTGAGAATGCCGTGCGTCGTACCGGTATCGTCGATCTCGACAGCTGCAACACCTGCCACGAGCGCATTGGCTTCCACAGCAATGCGGGCCGCATGGCCAGCGTCGACTACTGCTCCACCTGCCACAACCCGGAAGTCTCGAGCAGCAACCTGTTCGTGGGCAACGCGACGTTCCCACTCGCACCGGGCGGCGCTGAGTTCAAGTACACGCAGACGTCGAACAACTTCAAGGACATGATCCACTCGCTCCACGCGGCACCGTTCCGCGAAGAACAGAACCCGCAAGACCCGTTTAACTTCATACGCGGAAATCCTGCAGGTGGTAGTGGCCAGGGTCCGATTGTGTTCCAGGACGTGCCGTATCCGCTCCAGGTCAGTGACTGCCAGGCTTGCCACGTGGCCGGCACGCAGTACCTGCCCGAAGGCGCGGCCGCGGTCGGTCTCGGCTGGTCGGTCTACGACGCACAGCCGGGCCTCGGCACCGATATCACGTTCAACCCGCTCGTGACGCTCCGCAAGGGTCCGGCAACCGCGGCGTGCGGAACGTGCCACAGCAGCCCAGAGGCAGCTGCCCACATGCAGGCCAACACGTCCGCTACGGCTCGCGCCGAAAGCTGCGCGGTGTGCCATGGCGAGGGCTCGGCCTACGAGGCGCATGGTGAGTAACCGCTAGACTTCTGTCCTGACGGTGACCGGGGGAGCGCAAGCTCCCCCGGTTTTTTATGCCCGCCGAAAGCCAGGGCCATGCCCCTCGGTTAACCGAACTACTGTCGGCTGGGAGCTAACCACTAAGATCAGACTCAGTCGAGCCACCGTTGGCCCGACCCCCCGCAGTGGCGGATGTTTCGCGCCGGAGTCGCAAAATGACTACATCGAGCAGGAATTGGTTCGCCTCGGCACGAAAGTTCGCCTTGGCAGGCGCAGCAACGCTGTTGCTGGCAGCCTGCACGGGAGGCAGCGACAACACCGGACCCGAAGGCCCCACCGGTCCGGTAGGCCCGCCGGGAGGCGGGGTTCCGCCCGGTGCCGTTGCTTCGGCCACTTCGTTGCAGACGCGTATCAATCGCGCGGTCGTGGGTCAGGACGGTCGCCCGGTCGTCGACGTCTTCATTGCGGACCAGACCGGCAATCCGGTCACGGGCCTGCCTGCGGGCAATATCCGCTTCGTCATGGCGCGGCTCGAACCCGCGGTGAACGGTCGGTCCAGCACCTGGCATGCGCTGACGCGTCGGGTCGAGGCTTTCCCCGGCACGCCCGCGCCCACACCCACCAACCGTGTCACCGGGACCGGCCCGACCAACCAGGGCTACACGGAAACCGGATCGACAGGCACCTGGGTCGACAATCGTGACGGCACCTACCGTTACACGTTTGCGTACAACGCGAGCAACGACGCCGGGATCACCTACGATCCCAGCCTGCCGCATCGCGTCGGCCTCGAAATCCGCACGGCCCCGAACGTTACCGCGGAGAACCTGCCGGCCAACAATGCGATCTATACGTTCGTCCCTGCCACGGACACCAAGCTCGAGCAGTCCGGCCGCGAGATCGTCGACAACGACACCTGCAACGCCTGTCACGACAACCTCGTGTTCCACGGCGGCGCGCGCTTCGACCTGCAGTACTGTTCGATGTGCCACGACTCGTATTCGTTTGATGCGCAGTCCGGCAATCCGCTCGATCTCAAGGTCATGATCCACAAGATCCACTCCGGCGAGACCCTGCCGAGTGTCGAGGCCGGCGGCTTCTACGGCATCTTTGGCTTCGGCAATGTCTTCACCGACTTCAGTGAACTCGTCTATCCGCAGGACACGCGCAACTGCACGACCTGCCACCAGGAGACGGACACCGACACGCCCCAGGCGAGCAACTGGCGGCTCACGGTCAATCGCGAGACCTGCTCGTCCTGCCACGACACCGTCAACTTCACGACGGGCGCGAATCACGGCGGCGGCGTCGCCGCGACCGACGACACCTGCGCCGCGTGCCATGGTCCTACGGCGCAACTCGGCAACCTGCGCGTCGAACTCGCGCACCAGATTCCCGAGCAGCTCGCGGGTGCGAAGTTCAAGTACGAGGTGCTGGCTGTCTCGAACACGGCGCCCGGTGAGTTCCCGAAGGTCACCATCCGCGTCGTCGATCCGACCAACGGCAATGCGCCTTACGACATCCGGGCGGTCAACGGTCCGTTCCAGAACCCGTCGGCCTCGCTGCGGGTCGATGTCGCGTTCTCGACGCAGCCGGACTTCACCAACACCGGCAGTGGTTCGGCCCCGACGGCGACCACGGGTACGCCGGCGCAGCCGATCTCGATCGACTTCAAGGCCAACGGCGTCGCAGACCCGGCGTTCGCGGGCGCTTTCAGCGCGACCTCCGCGGTAGCAATTCCGGCTACTGTCACGGGTTCCGGCTCGGCCCTGCTCGAAGGCCGCCCGGCAATCGACGTCAATGGCGATGGCACTCGCGAAACGTTGCAGGTGACGGCGGCGGGGCGCACGTTTGCCATCACTGACACGACGCCGGTGCCGTATCGCCAGATCGTCGACATCACCAAGTGCAACGATTGCCACCAGGTGCTGTCGTTGCATGGCAACAACCGGACGGGCAACGCGGAGCTCTGCGCGACCTGCCACAACCCGAATGCCACGGACATCAACCGGCGGGTCGCGGGCTCGAGCTGCGAGTCCGTCACCGGCACGCTCGACGACCAGACCATCGACCTCAAAGTCATGATCCACGCGATCCACGCTGGATCACTGGCCGGCTTCAAGGTCTGCGGCTTCGGCAACACGGGTTACGACTTCAGCACCGTTCGGTACCCGGGCAGGCTCAACAACTGCGACGGCTGCCACCTGCCCGACACTTACTACCCGCCGAATTCGGCGACGGCGCTGGCGACGACGATCGATGCCGGCGATCGATCGACGCCGCTCGGCGACATCGCGATCTCGCCGGGAGCGGCGGTCTGCTCGTCGTGCCACACCGACGGCGAGGCCAGGCTGCACATGGAGATCAATGGCGGCTCGTTCAACGCCGTCAAGGATGCGAACAGTCGTACTCCGGGCGCACCGCTCGAAACCTGTGGCGTTTGCCACGGCAAGGGTACCGGCCCGGCGGACGTGGCCATCGCGCACGGCGTCGGCCAGTTCCTCTTCAACGATTGAACGCCCAGTCACACAGCGGACGCACAGCAATGAACTCACCGAATGTCCTGGGAAAAGGCCTGCTGCTGCTGGGCTTGCTCATCGGTCCCGCGCTCGCGCTGGCCGCAGTGCCGACAGTCGCACCGAACGCCGGCGCGCCCTACAGCGCCAAGGGCGCGGACACGTGCCTGACGTGCCATGAAGGGCCGGAGGTCAACGACGTGTTCCACACGGCGCACGCGCAGCCCAATGACGCCCGCACGCCATTCGGCAAGGGCGGACTGCAGTGCGAGGCCTGCCACGGGCCGGGCGGCAATCACGCGAAGCGCGTGAAGAAGGGCGAAACGCGGCCGTCCGTGATCACCTTCGGCCGCTCCGACATCACACCGGTCAGCGTGCAGAACGCGATGTGCATGGGCTGTCACGAAAAGACCCAGGCCGCGCAATGGCACGGCGGTCCGCACGATGTGAACAACGTCCCGTGCGCGGCCTGTCA
>JANNGT010000128.1:0-4482 GCA_031404015.1 Gammaproteobacteria bacterium
GACACGAAACCAGCTGGATCGCGTCAAGCATGCTCTGCGTCCGTACATGACAACCGCATCAGTGCGCCACATCACGACCGCGTCAGCGCGTAAGCCACCTCGAACAGCGCATCGAGCCCTGCCGCAGCGAAGCGCGGACTCTCGTCGATGATGTTGATCCGCTCCAGCACCTCGACGTGAAATGCATCGCCGTACAGTCGCTGCACTTCGTCGGGCTCGACCGAAAACGGCGGGCCCTCCTTGATCTGCTGCGCGTACTCGAACGCCACCAGCAACGTGCGGCTGCCCGTCGGCATCAGTTGTGCGAAGGAGTCAGCGTAAGACTCGCGCATCGATGGCGGTAATGCGACCAACGCGGCCCGGTCGTATGCGGCGTGCACTGGGCCCAAGAGATCGGGCGTGAGTTGCAGCGCGTCGCCCTGGAGTAACTCGTAATGGCCCGCGCGGTGCACCGAGAAGGATCCGCGGGTCGTGACTTGTACGTCGCCCTGGTGATGTTGATGTTCGCCGAAAAATTCCTCGACCGCGAGCTTGCTGATCTCGGAACCGACAACGCTGTAGCCGCGCACGGCGAGCCACACCATGTCGAGGCTTTTGCCGCAGAGCGGAACGTACACGCGCGAACCGGGCGTGACGGCAAGCGAGGGCCACCAGCGCTCGAGGAACGGATGCGGCGCAGACTGGTGAAAGCCGATCTGTCGGTTGCGCCAGCGTTCGTTCCAGAACTCGGGGTGCATGGCCGGCTCAGTGCCGCGGCGGATCGTCGCTGTCGGGCCGCGCGCGCGGTGGGTTGAGCTCGGGGTCGTCCGGTGAGATCTCTTCACCTGGAATCGCGTGCTTCTCTGTGATCCATGCGCCAAGGTCGATCAGCTTGCAGCGCTCGCTGCAGAATGGACGCCACGTTGCGGCGGTCGACCACTCCACCGATCGCTGGCACGTGGGACACGGAAGTGTGGGCATGGTGGTAGCAGTTCGCTCGCAGCGGCTCGGAACGTACCGGGGCGCGAACTCAGGTGCAGAGCGAGAGCGCGAACGGGACGTCGCCCGTCATCTGCACCGGATGCGTGCCGGCGTCCTGCCAGGCGAGGAAGCGGATGCTCACGCGGTAATGGCTGCCGCTGATCTCAGGATAGATGTCGGTGCCCTGCGGCAGCACGATGCGGATCATCTGCACCGGCTGGTCGCGCTCGAGGGTGAGGTGGTACACGCCATTGGCTGCGGTCTCACGCCGAGTCTTGGCCTGCTCGCGCGTCATCCACAGGAGTTCCGAGATCGCATCGCCGAGCGGTCGGATCACGGCGAGCCATCGCGCAAAATCCGCGCCGCGAATTTCGTCGGGCTGGTTCAGCCAGTGCGTGTAGTCGGGCAGGTCGAACTCGCACGTGCCGCCGGGAATCGTGCTGCGGTGCTTGATCGCGTTGAGGAATTCCGAATCGCGCAACTGCTGCATGAACAACGCGCCAACGGAGCTCAGTTCCTCGCGCATGCGGTGCAACTTGGTCAGCAACACCTTGAGCCGCGTCGAGTCGACGCCCGGGCGCGACGCGAATGCCGACAGCTGGTTCATCTGCCGCTCGAGTTCCTTCAGCACCTCGCTGCGGATGTCGCCGCGCTGCGTGATCGCCAGGATCTCGAGCAGCGACGAAACCGCGGCACGGGTCGACCAGGAGTCCGGCAGGGTGTGGTGGTGCACGGCCTGCTGGTACAGGAAATCGAGGCGCAGGAAATTGCGCATCCGCTCGTTCAGCGGTTGTTCGAAGGCGACGATGCGGGTAGCCGCGTCCGTGGAGGGGACGACGGCTTCGGTGGAGTTCATGGACGACTATTGTGCGGTATCGCGGTTTGACGGCACAACCTTTGCTGCCCCCTCTCCCGCTTCAGCGGGAGAGGGTCGGGGTGAGGGTCGAGAGCGGGCCTTACGCCCGTTCCCGCTTTGCCTGCGCCAGCTTTACATAGCGCGCGTGCAGCCCAGCGACCTGCTCGCGGAGGTCCTCGATGCGACCCGTGTTGGTCACGATGTCGTCTGCAATGGCGAGCCGCGCAGCGCGGTCCGCCTGTGCCAGCAACGACGCCTCGGCCTGCTCACGGGTTACCGTGTCCCGCTGCATCAGTCGCTCGATTTGCACCGTCTCGGGCACGTCGACCACGAGCACACGGTCGGCCCGGTCGCGCCGACCGCCTTCCGCGAGGAGCGGAATAACGAGCATCTGATAGGGCCCGGCAGACGCAGAGGCCGCGGACTGGCGATCCATCTCTGCGCGGATGGCTGGATGGAGGATCGCCTCCAAGCGCGTGCGCGCTGTGGGGTCGGCGAAAATGATTTCACGGAGGCGGCGCCGGTCGAGGCGACCATCCGGGCCGAGCACGTCGGCGCCGAACAAAGCGGCCACTTCGCCTAGCGCAGGCTGGCCGGGCTCGACCACCTCACGCGCGATGAGGTCCGAATCGACCAGCGGGATGCCGTGCCCTGCGAACAGGTTAGCGACCGTTGTCTTGCCGCTGGCGATGCCGCCGGTGAGGGCGACGCGGAAAGGCTTCAGCTCGCTGGCAGGGTTGGGTGCTGCGGTGGCCATCGTGGCGCGCTCAGTGCCCCAGGCCGCTGAATGACATGTAGCCGTGCGTAATCTGCGGACCCCACATCAGGGCGACCCAGCCCGCGATGGCGAGGTAAGGCCCGAATGGCATTGGCACGTTCTTGTCGCGGCCCCGCAGCACGATCAGGGCGACGCCGATGATCGCGCCGGTCGCCGCCGAGAGCAGCAGTACGAGCGGCAGCATCTGCCAGCCCATCCATGCGCCAAGTGCACCGAGCAATTTAAAGTCGCCGTAGCCCATGCCTTCCTTGCCCGTGACGAGCTTGAAGGCCCAGTAGACGCTCCACAGGATCAGGTAACCGAACACCGCACCGAGGATTGCGGAGATCGGGTCGGTGGGAGCGGGCGGAGCGAGACCTAAGTGCCAGAAGACGCTGAGCACGATTCCCAGCCACAGCAGTGGAATCGTGATTGCGTCGGGCAGCAGCGTGTGGTCGATATCAATCACCGTGAGCGCGATAAGCGCCCACGTGAAGACAAGCGCGAAGAGCGTCTGCCAGTGCCAGCCAAACTGCAACGCGACGGAAGCCGAGAGCACGGCGGTGATGAACTCGACGATCGGATAGCGGGCCGAGATCGGGGCGCGGCAGCTGGCGCATTTGCCGCCGAGGAAGAGCCAGCTGAAGACGGGGATGTTCTGGACGGCGGTGATTTCGGCGTTGCACTTGGGGCAGCGGGAGCGGGGGACGATGAGGTTGTAGCGTTCTCCGACAGCGGTGGAGTCGGAAGTGGGGGCATTGGGGCTCTCAGACACGCCAATGTTCACTGATGCAGCCGACTCACCAGATTCCTCGGCAATGCTGCCGGCGGCCTTAAGCTCGACCGATCCGGCCAGCACCGCGTCATCAATGATCTCGCTCCCGCGATCGACGATCTTGCCAAGACTTGGCCCCGGCGACGCCTCCTTCAGGATCTCGTTTGCCTGCGCCTTCCATTCCCGCTCCATCATGATGGGCAGGCGGTGAATCACGACATTCAGGAAACTGCCGACCAGCAGGCCCAGCACGAACACGAACGTCGCGAGCAGCCACGGAGTCGAGGCGAGTATTTCCGCAAGTTCTGTCATCCAGCTGGCACCTATGCGAAAACGCCGCGCAGGGGCGCGGCGTTTTCAGCGATCTCAAATCGTTGCGTTGCGAATCGCGTCAGATGACCGCGCCAAGCTTGAAGATCGGCAGGTACATCGCGATGACCATGCCGCCCACCAGCACACCGAGGATTGCCATGATCAACGGTTCGAGCAGACTGCTCAGCGCGTCGACGGCCGCGTCGACGTCGGCCTCGTAGAAGTCGGCTACCTTGGCCGCCATCTCGTCGAGCGAGCCGGATTCTTCACCGACGGCGATCATCTGCACGACCATGTTGGGGAACAGGCCTGTATTTTCCATTGCCCGCTGCATGCGCATGCCGGTGGAAATCTCGTCTCGCATTCGCAGCACGGCGTCCTGGTAAACGATATTACCGGTCGCGCCTGCCACGGATTTCATGGCTTCGACCAGAGGCACACCCGCCGCGAACATCGTCGCGAGGGTGCGCGCATAGCGCGCGATTGCTGATTTACGCAGTATTGGCCCGATTACGGGGATCTGCAGCGACATCTTGTCGATGAACTGCCGCATCGGGCGCGAGCGTTTGTAGAAGTAGGCGAATGTGAACACGACACCGGCAAGGACGATGCCGAGCATCCAGCCGGACTTCTGCAAGCCGCGCGACATGTCGACGACGAACTGCGTGAACGCCGGGAGGTCCGCCCCGAAGCCCTTGAAGAGGCTTTCGAACTGCGGAATCACGAACAGCAGCAGGATCACCGTGACGATCACGGCGACCGCGAGAACGGCAGCCGGGTAGAACAACGCCTTCTTGATCTTCTTCTTGAGGGCCTCGGTCT
>JANNGT010000129.1:0-21374 GCA_031404015.1 Gammaproteobacteria bacterium
CCCGCCGCGCGGATGGTTACTCAGGCGCGTGACGTCAGGCGTTCGATCCGGCGTGTCCTGGCGCGCGCGTTTCTGCCTTTCCAAGCGTGACAGGACACGCCGGATCGGACGCAAGAGCCCTCACCCTGCCTGCGGCAGACCTCTCCCGCTGAAGCGGGAGAGGTGCAAGCCAAACCCCTCACCCGGCCTGCGGCCGACCTCTCCCGCTGAAGCGGGAGAGGTGCTCAGCGCTTGCGCCAGTTCGCGAGCAAGCCCAGTCCCAGTAGCGCCGACAGGTTGACGATCACCCAGAACGGCATGGTGAAGCCGAGGAACCGCCACGTGACCTTGGCGCACTCCCCCGACCCGCTCAATATCTTGCCCAGCACTTCGTGCAGCGGCAGCACGTCCATCATGTAGTCGAGGCTTGCGCCGCACTCTGCCACCGAGCCAGCCGGGGCGTGGATCACGTAGAGCTGGCGCGCCGCCACACCGATGCCCGCCAGTGTCACCAAGGTTATCAGCACCGCATACACGCGGCGCATGCCGGCCCTGGGCGGGTTGTGGACCCAGGCGACCAGGAAAATCACTCCGGTCAGGATCACCGCGATACGCTGCAGGACGCAGAGGGGGCACGGCACGTCGTGCAACACGTATTGCGCGTACAGCGCGTACGCCATCAGGCCCGCGCACCAGAGAAACCCTGCCAGATTCAGCATTCGAGGCTGCTGCCACCAGGGCTTGCGCGCTTCAAGCAACATGTTCAAGCGAGGGCTTCTCCGCAACGTCGGTCAGCAGCGGGTCAGGTATCGGCATCCTGCTTGGTGGCGCGGGCAACCTCGATCTGCTTTTCGACGTCCTCGATCGACAAGTGCCGGATGTCCTTGCCCAGCACCATGTAGACCACGTACTCGCAGATGTTCTTGGCATGGTCGCCGACTCGCTCCAGCGCGCGCGCGAGGCTCAGCACGTCGAGCGTGCGGCGGATCGCGCGCGGGTCTTCCATCATGAAAGTGATGCACTGGCGCTGGATGGCCTCGTACTCTTCGTCGATCACGCGGTCGCGGCGCGCGACGTCGAGCGCGGCCTGCGTGTCCAGCCGGGCGAACGCGTCGAGCGCACCCGCGACCATGTCGGCCACGAGTTCACCAATGTGCTTGAGCTCGCGATAGCGGTCAGCGGAGCGGTCAGCGTTGGACAGCCGGGCCGCCGCGTGCCCGAGTTTTTCGGTCTCGTCGCCGATGCGCTCGAGATCGGTGATGGTCTTGATGACGGCGACGATCAGTCGCAGGTCCGACGCCGTGGGCCCACGCGTGGCGAGCACGCGGCTGCAGTCCTCGTCGATCGCGACTTCCATCGCATTGACCTTATGGTCGAGCCTGGACACTTCTTCGCCCAGCCGGCTGTCGCCGTGAACGACGGCGCGGACCCCGTTCTGCAGCTGCTGCTCGACGAGCCCGCCCATCTGCAGCACGCCGGTGCGGATGCCTTCGAGTTCCGCGTTGTAGCGGCTGTGGATGTGGTGCGAGAGATCGGATGTGTCCATGGGATGATTGTCTCCGGAATGCGGCTTCGATGTACAGGACGGAGCGTGCACCAAAAGACAACCCTCCCCTGCCTTCGCTCCGTATGGAACGGAACAAAGGCTGCCTTGGCAGGCGGGGAGGGTCAGCGGGAAACGTGGCGAATGCTCAGAACTTGTAGTTGACGTCCAGCTGCAGGCGGTTGTAGTCGAGGTCGTACTCAGGGATGCCTGTGCCGCAAAGCGCATTGCTCGGACTGCTGCCAGTCCCGCAGACCGTGCGCGAATTGATGAAGTACGTGCCGTTCAGCGTGATGTTGCGGACCGGCGCATAGCCGGCCTTCAGCACCCAGCCGTCGGCATTGGTCGTGCCGTCGCCGAAGTCGGAATCGATCATCTGGGCGAACAACGCGTCCTTCTCGATGGACTGGTAGAACAACCCGGCTTCCCAGGTCTTCGCGTTGCTGGCCTTGCCGATCGTGGCTCCCACACCGTAAGCCGTGTCCTCGTCGACGCCACTTGCCGTGTTCATCGCGTAGTCGACCCACACGGTGAACGGCCGATCGAACAGGGTGGTCCCCATTTCGGCGCTGCCCATCAGCACGGTGTAGTCGTACGCGAGGACCTGCGTGCCGGTGGTGGAACCGGCAAAGGTCCTGGCCACCGTCGAGTTGCCATTCGCATTGCTCGCATAGAAGGGTGCCTGCCCTTCTGCACCATTGAGGTCGTAATAGTGAGCCGCAACACGTGTCTCACCGCCCAGCAGCGGGAACTTCAGGCCGAGCTGGGTGCCCAGCGCGACGGTGTCGGTGTTGTTGCGGGCCGGGTTGACGTTGGCACGCTCTTCCAGCACCCAGCCATACGCGCTGCCGAACAGCATGCCGCGATCGAATGCCACGGCGACGCCTTCGGGATTGTAGTCCCCGTCGTAAAACAGGCTCTGGCCCGGACGGAAGAACGGGTACTTGACCTTGCCGGCCGTCAGGTTCGCGCCCGGCATGAACGCCCAGTCGATATACGCGAGGTCAAGACCGACCGACTTGCGTGTGCTCGAGCCGCCGAGCGTCTGGTTCGACGAACGCGGATCGTCTGCACCGGTCGCGATCAGGAAGCTCGCCTTGACCTTGTCCGAGACAGTGGCGTCGAAACCGAAACGTGCGCGAATCCGCGCGCGGTCGCGGTTGGCTGCGTCCTCGACGACATCGGCTGCCGCGACTCGCTCCTGATCGATCTGCTCGCCGCGCAGGCGCAGGTCGCCCTTGAACTTGATCTTGGTCGCCCAGTCGGCGCCCTTGACCTTGGAGATCTCGTTGGCGGCGACGGCGCCTTCTTCACGCAGTTCCTTGGTCTGCGACTTGAGGTACTCCATCTCTGCCTCGCGCCGGTCAGCCAGCGACTGCAGTTCGGAGTTCTGTGACTTCAACTCGGCGTTGGTGGTCTCGAGGCGGTTCAGGCGCTCGGACAGCGCCTGCATCTGCGCCTGGATGGACTGGACCTCGGCCTTGGTGGCGGTCCCCTTGGTCTGCGCAGACGCCTGCGCGGCGCTGAGCGTAAGCGCGGCGGCCACAGCCGTCGCAAGCACAGTCTTTCTCACGTTGATCCCCTTTCGGTGGTTGCCAGTGTGTTCAGTTGCGTGTGCAGCGCTCGCAGGTCGCTGACATACGCACGGAATATCCGTGGCAGACGTTTTACGCGGGGTTTGTGACAGTCAGGTTGCAGCGGCACGGCGCCATTGCGACAATCGGGGCGAACTTGGTGCCTCTTCAGCGATTTAGACACAATCCGACGCTCGGAACCCACGGATTTCAGAAACGTTACAGGCAGCATCAGCCCGGCTGCTGGCGCAGCAGGACTCTTTGCACCGGAAAATGACACTTGAAAGTGCTGCCTTTGCCCTCCTCGCTCACGATCTCGAGCGTGGCGGCATGCCGTTGCAAGGCGTGCTTGGCGATGGCGAGCCCGAGGCCCGAACCCCCGAGCTTGCGTGACCGGCCAGCGTCCACCCGGTAGAACCGCTCCGTCAGCCGGGGGATGTGCTCGGCCGCGATGCCGATGCCGGTGTCCTTGACCGCGACGTTCGCGCCCTGCGCGTCGGACCAGTACGTGACCTCGATCCGGCCATCCGCCGGCGTGTACTTCACGGCGTTGGTGATCAGGTTGTGGAAAATCGAGTGGAGTTCGGGTTCGGCGCCGAGCAGGAATACATCCGTCTCCAGGTTCAAATCGAAAGTCGCCGGGTGTTCCGGCCGTGCCATGACCTCGCGCCGGATCAGCGCCAGCATCCCGCCGACGTCCACTTGCTCCAGCTCCGCCTCCCTCTTGCCTGCTTCGAGACGCGAGAGTTCGAGCAGGTCCTGCACGATTCTCAGCATGCGCTCCGACTGCCGCTGCATCTCACGGACGGGCTCCCTCCAGCCCTCGTCGAGCGAGTAATCGTCGGCGAGCGTGTCCAGGTATCCCCGCACCACGGTCAGTGGCGAACGCAGTTCATGCGAGGCATTGGCGACGAAGTCCCGCCGCATGTTCTCCAGACGCGACTCCGCAGTGACGTCACGGACCAGGAGCAGCTGCAGGTCGCGGGCGGTGGTCGTCACCAGGTTGAATGCAAACCAGCGATCGCCCACCGTCGGCAGGTGGATGCGAGGCCCCGGGCCTTCGCCGCCGCCCGTCACGTACTCGACAAACTCCGGGTGGCGCAGCAGGTTGTCGATGCGGTTGCCGTAATCGACCTTGCGTCGCAGACCGAGCCACTGCGCTGCCGTTGGGTTGAACCACAGTATTTCCCGCGACGGCCCCAGCAGGATCGCGGCATCGGGCATCGCAGATGTCATTCGCCGCAGTTCGCGCAGCAGTGTCAGGGCACGCCGCTTGTGGAAACGCTTGCGTTGGTAGAGCCGATTGGCGGTGGCGAGGCATTCGCCCCACAGGCCCCCCAGGTCTGGCGGTTCTGTAGTGCTGCGCATGCGCAGCCAGCGTTCGAAGCGGATGAGGTTGTGGGACTGCAGCGCGACCACTAGCCCCAAGTAGCAGGCGGCAAAAAGCCCCGTATGCCCGGAGAGCATGCCCACCGCCAATGACACCACCAGGCCGGCAAGGATGAAAAGCAGATGATTCCAGGCCGGACGGTTCAAACGCTGCGATCCATGACAGCGCGTCAGCGCCTATTCGGGCCGCGTCGAGAAACGATATCCGGAGCCGCGCACGGTCTGCACGAGCTCGCTGCAGGCGAACGGCTCCAATGCCTTGCGCAGGCGGCGAATGTGCACATCGACCGTGCGCTCCTCGACATACACGTTGCCGCCCCAGACTCGGTCCAGCAACTGGCTGCGGGAATAGACCCGTTCGGGGTGCTCCATGAAGAACTGCAGCAAGCGATACTCCGTCGGTCCTAGCGCGACCGTCCGCTCGCCCGCCATGACGCGATGGCTCGCCAGGTCGAGACGAATGGCGCCAGCCTCGATGGCCTCGCCCGCGGCTGCCGGCGACGTGCGACGCAGGACAGCCTGAATGCGAGCGAGGAGCTCGCGCGGGCTGAACGGCTTGGTAACGTAATCGTCCGCGCCGCCTTCCAGACCGGCCACCTTATCCTGCTCCTCTGCGCGCGCAGTCAGCAGAATGACGGGGAGGTCCTGAGTTTCCTTGTTGCGCTTGATCGCGCGAGTCAATTCCAGGCCGCTCTGGTCAGGCAGCATCCAGTCGACCAGTAGCAGGTCCGGTCGCGCGTCAGCGATCTGCGAGCGGGCTTCCTTGCAATCTTCCGCCTCCCGGACCATGAAGCCGGCGCGACGGAGACCAAACGCAATCATGTCGCGAATCGGCTTCTCGTCCTCGACGATCAGGATCTGCTTGCCCATCATCGCTGGTCCATTGCCGATATGTCTGGTTTTGCCATGCACATATTACAGGGGTGGATTGTGACAATCACGTGACGACGGGCTTCGCGGGTCGTGCAACGTCATTACGAATGTAAACTGGAAGCGCGTCGGCTGCACTGACGCCGTCACCTGCCTGCAACATGCGTTGCCCCAGGCGAGCAATGGCGTCGGCGCGCGGGTACAAGTCTGCGTGGAACAAGAGCCCCGCGGCTTCGAGCCGGGCCTGCAGCGCCGGATAGCGCGGAATACCGTTGCCGGCAAACACGGTCACGCCAGACGGTGGCTGGACTTGATCTGCAGGGCTCACGGCCTCGGGGGTGAGCAGAATGGGCACGCAGGGGTCGGCCGCGTCGAAACGGTAGCAGCCCCAGTACACCTCGTTCATGCGCGCGTCGTTACAGACTAATATTCCGGCCCCCTCTCCCGCGTAAGCGGGAGAGGGTTGGGGTGAGGGTCTGATTTTTTCTAAGCCCTCACCCGCGCTGCGCGCGACCTCTCCCACTGAAGTGGGAGAGGTGAAGCCCTCACCCGCGCTGCGCGCGACCTCTCCCACTGAAGTGGGAGAGGTGGAAGCAGGAGTGGCTAGGTACGCGACGGCGGCGAGGCTCGACACCGGCGCCACCTTGAGCCCTGCACCGTACGCCAACCCCTGGATCACACCCGCGGCGATCCGCAATCCGGTAAACCCGCCCGGACCGCGACCAAACGCGAGTCCATCGAGATCACCGAGTTTGCAGCCCGCCTCAGCGAGTAGCTCGTCGATCATCGGCAACACGAGGTCGGCATGACCGCGCTCGGTCACGACAAATCGTTGCCGCACGTTGTCGTCCGACCACAACAACGCAGCGGAGCACGCCTCGGTCGACGTATCGATCGCCAACACTTTCAAGCCCATCACCGGCGGGTCATCCGAGCTTCTCGCGCAGGAACGCCTGCACTTCTTCGAGCAGCCGCGTGCGCCGCATCGGCGGCAGGCTCGCGATGAACTGGCGCCCGTAGCCCTTGGTCACGAGGCGAGTATCGCAGAGCATCACCACGCCACAATCCGTCTCGTCACGAATCAGCCGGCCCACGCCCTGCTTCAGTGCGATGACGGCCTGCGGCACCTGCTCGTCGAAAAACGGATTGCCGCCCTGCTCGCGTATGGCGGCCAGCCGTGCCTTCAGCAGCGGATCGTCGGGCGCCGCGAACGGCAGCTTGTCGATGATCACGACGCTGAGCGCCTCGCCCTTCACGTCGATGCCTTCCCAGAAACTGCCGGTGCCGAGCAGCACCGCATTGCCCGCTTCACGGAAAGCGCGCAACAGGTGATCGCGCGACGCGCCACCCTGGATCAGCACCGGGTATGGCGGTCGCTCGCCCCAGTGGCGATAGAGTTCTTCCGCGCCTTCGCGCAAGCCGCGATGACTCGTGAAAAGAATGAACGCGCGTCCACCGCTGGCCTCCAGCACGGGCAATGCGGCATTGATCACGTTGCGCGCGTGATCCGGTGCGCCGGGCTCGCCGAGACCTTTCGGCAGGTACATCAACGCCTGGTTCGGGAAATCGAACGGACTCTCGAATCGCACCGTGGTGGCACGCGTGAGACCACTGCGCCGCTTGAAGTGCGAGAAGTCGTCGCCGACGGCCAGCGTGGCCGACGTGAGCACCCACGCGCACGGCTGCGTCTCCATCAACGACGACAGCTGGCTGGCCACGTCGACCGGCGCAAAGTGCGCGCTCACGTTGCGCGCGCTGGTCTCGGCCCAGCGCACGCCGCCAGGCGCTTCTGCGGCCGTCAGGTCGTGCAGCCGATCCGCGCTCTCCTGCAACCGTTCCTGCAGGCGCTTGAACGCAGGCTGGCCATCCGCACCACTGAGCGGCGCAATCGCATCAGCCAGTTCGCGTGAACGTGCGCCGAGCCCGTTCAGCGCTTCCAGCAGTCGATCCGGCCAGAGTCCGTGTTCGAGTCGCGCTTCCTGTCCCGCCGTCGCGGCGAGGACTGCAGCCACCTGCGCATCGAGTCCCGACAACGCGGTATCGACCTGCCCGGCCATCTGCTGCGCCAGCAGCAGCTCGCCCGCCACGTCTTTCGATAGGTTCGACAACTGCCGTGTGCTCACGCTGTAGCCGAGAAACTGCGCCGCGACGTCGGGCAGTTGATGCGCCTCGTCGATCACGATCGCATCCGCCCCTGGCAGCAGGTCGCCGAAGCCTTCTTCCTTCAGCACGAGGTCGGCCATCAGCAGATAGTGATTGACGACGACGATGTCGGCCGCTTGCGCCTCGCGTCGCGCGGTGAGCACGAAGCATTCTTCGTAGCGTGGACACTCGGTGCCCAGGCAGTTCTCGCGTGTCGACGTGACCCATGGCCAGACCGGATCCTGCTCGCCGACGTTCGCCAGTTCCGCGATGTCGCCGCGCTTCGTCGTGTGCGACCACGCGCGGACTTTCGGCAATGCAACCGCCACTTCCTTGCGCAGCCCGCGTGAATACGCCTGCTGTTCCGCCAGGTCGAGCCGGTGTCGACACAGATAGTTGGCACGACCCTTGAGCAGCGCGACGCGCGCGGGGCGCCCGATGGCGCCGCAGATCGTCGGCAGGTCACGGTGGAACAGCTGATCCTGCAGCGCCTTCGTGCCTGTCGACACGATCACCTTGCGACCTGACAGCAACGCAGGCACCAGATAGGCAAACGTCTTGCCCGTGCCGGTGCCAGCTTCGACGACAAGTTGCGTGCGCTCATCGAGCGCAGCCGCAACGTGCTCCGCCATCTCGATCTGCTGCGGCCGCGCGGTGTAGCCCGGCAGCGCACGTGCCACCGGCCCTGCGGGTCCGAGTATGTCGGCGAGCGGCAGTGCCATGCGCGTCAGGAGAACGTCGCGCGAAAGCGCAGCAGCGCCGTCGACGACGGGTCCAGCGGTTTGCTGAGCACCCAACGCACGTGCGTGTAGTCGTTCTCGAGCGTTTTGCGCTGGGTTTTGCGTGACCCGCCTGCAACGCGCGCCAGCGCCTCGGGGGTCGCGAACGTCTTGCCGCCGTCGAGCGAGAACTGCACCTCGGCGGCAGGCCCAACCGCTGAATTTCGCAGGTAACGGACGCCAAAAGGCAGGCGCTTGGTGACAACGATATCGTCGACGGCTGCCTTGCCGGGATTGCGCACGCGCACGGTGTAGTGCACCTCGTCACCCACGTTCAGGCGCGCGGCCGCAATCCATTCGCGCGTTTCTTTACCGCCTGGTCCCTCCGCGATTTCGAGCTTCTGCACCTCGATGGCCGTTTCGAGCGGGCCGGAGCCGGTCGCGACGGCTACGGCTTGTGTGTCATCTGAAGGTTGGGCCCGCACTGGGTAACACCAGGCCACGGCGAGCGACGCGCATATCAGCGCGATTGCGGGCGAGACCACGCCGGGACGGAATGGACACGTCCGCGAATGGGGCCAGAGGGCGTGCCGGTCATTGGTCATCGCGGCGGGACTCTGCGGGACAGCAGGATCCAAGGCAAGGCGAAAAACTGCCCCGGAGAGCCCCAAAATGGGCCCGTTCAGGCCCCTTCTGCTCTTGCTACCCCGGGAAATCCAGTATCTGGGCATTAACCCTATTTGACACTTGTTCCTGATTATCTTATTGTGCACTGCAGCAATGCTGCGCTGCAGCACCTACTGGACATTTCTGGAGATCCCTATGACCATCACCATGCAAGATTATGTCGCCGAGCGCGGCGAACTGTTCGTTGGCCAGGTGCGCAAGATGCGCGAAACCTCGGTTGAGACCGTGCGCGAAGCGATCACCGGTTCGGCCGAAACCCTGAAGTCGCTGAAGAGCCCGGTCCGCACGATCGCGCGCTCTGGCGTCAAATTCACTGCCGTGTCGCAGACGACCGTGCAGAACCTGATCGAACTGCAGTCGGACGTCGTGACGGCCGCGTTGAACGACGCTGCACTGCGCCTGGAGCGCGCTACCCGCGCCGAAAACATCATCGAACTCGTGCGTGAACAGATCGAGCTGACGCCCGCCACGCGCGACCGCGTCGTCGAAGATGCGAACCGCGCCGTGACGATCCTCAAAACGGCAGGCCGCGAGTTCCGCAACGTGGCGAAGCATGCGTACGTGAGCATCGTCGAGAAGGTTGAGAAGGAAGCCGAGGCGCCCAAGGCTGCCGTCCGTCGCAAGACGGCGAGCGTCAAGCGCGCGGCCCGCAAGACCGTCAAGCGCGCGCGCAAGGCCGCCTGATCTCGTTCCAGCTCTACAACCGGGCCTGCCTCGCCCTTTAGACCAATAACGACGCGGGTCCCGGTAACCGGTCTCCCCCTGATTGCGCCCTCCCCGGAGGGCGCTTTTTTTTGTGTGCGTTTGTCCGTAATCCTCCGCGCAATTGACCCGACGCGGCGCTGCGCTCCATGGGGCAGCTATACTGCGCGGATTGAGGCAGAAGGCCAGGTAATGACTACGAATACAACCCTGCGCGATTGGGTCGAACAGACGGCAAGGCTCACCCAGCCCGACCGCATCCAGTGGTGCAACGGCTCGGACATCGAACGCGATGAACTCGTCCAGCTCATGCTCGGCACGGGCGACCTGATCGAGCTTAACCAGGCCACGTTCCCCAATTGCCACCTGCACCGCTCGAATCCGTCGGATGTAGCGCGTGTCGAACACCTGACATTCATCTGCACCCCGAACCGCGACGACGCCGGTCCGAACAACAACTGGATGGATCCGGCGGCGGCGCATGCGCTGATCGATGGACTGTTCGCGGGCTGCATGAAGGGCCGCACGATGTACGTCGTGCCTTACTGCATGGGTCCCGTCACCTCGCCTTACGCGCGCTGCGGCGTCGAGATCACCGACAGCCCGTACGTCGTGATCAACATGCGCATCATGACGCGCATGGGTACGCAGGCCCTCACCCGCATCGAGCAGGACGGCGTCTTCGTCAAGGGCCTGCACTCGATCGGCGACCTGGATCCTGACAAGCGCTTCATCATGCATTACCCCGAAGAGCTCTCGATCAAGAGCATCGGGTCGGGCTACGGCGGCAATGCGCTGCTCGGCAAGAAGTGCCACGCGCTGCGCATCGCCAGCTTCCAGGCGCGCACGGAAGGCTGGCTGGCCGAACACATGCTCGTCGTGGGGCTCGAGAACCCGCGGGGCGAAGTGCATTACGTCGCGGCGGCGTTCCCGTCGGCGTGCGGCAAGACCAACCTGGGGCTGATGATTCCGCCCGACACGATGCCGGGCTGGAAGGTCTGGACGATCGGCGAGGACATCGCCTGGATTCACGTCGGGTCGGATGGACGCTTGCGCGCCATCAATCCGGAAGCGGGTTTCTTCGGCGTGGTGCCGGGCACCAGCCCGAAGACCAACCGCAACGCGTACGAAATGATCCACCACGACACGATCTTCACGAACGTGGCGCTGACGGCCGACAACGAGCCGTGGTGGGAAGGACGCAACTCGGGCACGCCCGTCATCGACTGGCAGGGCAAGCCCTACGACAAGGCCACCGCGAAGACGCCGGCGGCCCACCCGAATTCACGCTTCACCGTTTCGGCGAAGCAAAACCCCGCCTACTCGCACCTGATGGAGCACCCGGAAGGCGTGCCGCTTTCGGCGATTCTCTTCGGTGGACGCCGTCGCGAAGTCGCACCGCTCGTGTACGAAGCCCGCGACTGGGCACACGGCGTGATGATCGGCGCAGGCATGGCGTCGGAGACGACTGCCGCGGCGACGGGCCAGGTCGGCATCGTGCGACGCGATTCGATGGCGATGAAGCCGTTCTGCGGATACAACTTCGCGGACTACTGGTCGCACTGGCTCAGCTTCGAAGGCCGCGCCAGGCAGTTGCCGAAGGTGTTCCACGTCAACTGGTTCCGCCAGGACAAGGACGGCAAGTTCCTGTGGCCGGGGTTCGGCGACAACCTGCGCGTGTTGTCGTGGATCGTGGACCGGTGCGAAGGCCGCGCGGGCGCGAAGGAAACGCCGATCGGCTTCCTGCCGCGACCCGAAGACATCGACGTTGCGGGCCTGACTTTGAGCGACGGCGCCTTGCAACAGCTGATGGACGTGGACGCGGCTGCCTGGCACGTCGAACTCGACGACATCGGCACGTATCTCGAGAGCTATGGCTCGCGGATGCCGCAGCAGCTGCGCGAGAAGCAGCAGCAGGTGAAGAAGGCGCTCGGATAGGACAGGAAGCGCAGGAAGGACCGGAAGGACAGGAAGGACAGGAAGGACAGGAAGCGCGGGAAGCGCGGGAAGCGCAGGAAGCGCGGGAAGGCTAGTGCTGCCGTCGGTGAAGTGCCGCGATTACTGCATGAAGGATGCGCGTCACTTCATCGATCAGGACCTGCAGATCCGCTACTTCGCTTTCGAGCAAGTAACCAACACGCTGCGAAAGCAACAGCTGCGTTTCGAGCTCCGCTATTGAGCCACGAGCCACTCGCAAGAAATAGACGTATTCCCTGGTAGAGCCGCGCGCCGAGCCCTCAGCGATATTGGAAGGAATCGACGCTGCGGCCCGACGCAATTGCGAAACGAGGCCGTACGTCTCGGACCTCGGTAACGTAACAGCCGCTCTATGCACTTGGACCGCGAGGTCCAATGCCTTTTGCCAAAGAATCAAGTCTTTGTGACTGAGCCTGGATAGCTGCTCCATGCTCCGAAATTGACGTAGCGCGCAATTCGCCGCAATTCGGATTTCGGGGCGGAAGCCCTCGATTCTGCGGTTCGGCTGTCGCCTCGCACGTTCCGCCGTACTCTCTGATCCGCCTCAGCTTTTTCCGCGCTTCCTGCGCTTCCTGCGCTTCCTGCCCTTCCTGTCCTTCCTGCCCTTCCTGCCCTTCCTCAGTCTTCCAACGAATACCGAATCACATCCGGCGCAGCCGGATCCGGCAGCTTGCCCAGCCCGATGCAGCCCTGTCCCTGCAGCGTGACCGAATCGCGCCGCACGAACGCTTCCTTGCCTTCCAGGTTGAGCACGAACGTGCCGTTGGTACTCTGGTCGATCAGCAGGAAGCGGCCGCGCACCAATTCGATCCTGGCGTGAATGCGCGAAATCAGCGGCCCGCGCAGGACCACGTTGTTCTCCTCCGCGCGACCCATCGTGATCTCGTTCCGCGCATCGTCCAGGACGATCTCACGGCCAAAATGCTGTACGCGCACGCGACGCGGGCCATGCATTCCGCCCATCGCGATGGACGGCAGCATGCTCGTCGCGTCTTCCTGCTGCCAGAGCACTTCGTAAAGTTCGACTTCGTCATTGATGCCACGCAGCGACGTGACGTCGACGCGGCGCGACGTCGCGCGCCACTCGGGCGAGCAGCGGCGCAGCGTGTCGGCGGACAGGATGATCTGCCCCGCCTTCGCCTGGCTCGTCATGCGGTTGGCCGTGTGGACCGATGCGCCGAAGATGTCCTTGTGCTCGAGCGTCACCGAGCCGAAGTGGCAGCCGATGCGGATCGCGACGTGCTGGCCCTGCACCGACAGTTCTGGACGAGAGCCGATGTCCTGCTGCATTTCGCCGCCCGCATTCACGGCATCGTCGACGGTCGGGAAGATTGCAAGAATCTCGTCGCCGATAGTTTTGATGACCGTGCCACGATTGCGAGTGGTCGCATCGCGCATCAGCTCGACGCACAGCTGGATGGTGTCGCGCGCACGCTGGTCGCCCAGCAACTCGTAAAGACGAGTGCTGCCTACGACATCGGCGAAGAGGACGGCAACTTCCGTCTCGGTGCTGGACACGCTCGACAAACCCCCTGTGGGCGCGCTGGGCGCCACGACACTGTCGACTGACTTTACATTATAGCGGCAACGGCGCGTCACACCGGAGGACTGGGGCATGCCGGACGTCGTCTCTCCGCTTCACGCCCAATCAGGCCGCCCGCTGGAACATCTGCAGCGAATTCCGCAACACTTCTGCGCCCGTGCCCGGTAAATGAGCCCGCTCGGTCAGGTAGCGACGCCACGAGCGCGCATTGGGCAACCCGGCATACAGGCCGTGCGCGTGGCGCAACAGCAGCGGCAGTCGGTGCCCATGCAGCAACATCTTGTCTACGTAGTCCGCATACCGCTCCACCACCTGGACGCGCGACGGCGGCACCACTCCGGGGCCGAGCAGCGCAGCGTCCAGTTCAGCGACGAGGTACGGCTCCTGGTACGCCTGCCGGCCGAGCATCACGCCATCGAACCTCGGCAGCCACTCACGCACCTGCTCCGCCGTCTTGATCCCGCCGTTCAGGACGACTTTGAGCTCAGGGTGCTGCGCCTTGAGACGCGCAGGCACTTCGTACCGCAACGGCGGGATTTCGCGGTTCTCCTTTGGACTCAAGCCTTTGAGGTGCGCCTTGCGTGCATGCACGACGAACACGTCGACGCCTGCATCGCGGAGGGTCAGCACGAAGTCTTCGAAGAACGCGTAATCGTCGCGGTCATCGATGCCGATCCGGCATTTCACGGTGACGGGAATGCGCACGGCCTCGCGCATCGCGGTCATGCACTCCGCGACCAGCGCCGGCTCGGCCATCAGGCATGCGCCGAAGCTACCGCTCTGCACGCGCTCGCTGGGGCAACCGACATTCAGGTTTACTTCGTCGTAGCCGTACTGCTCGCCGAGCCGGGCCGCCCGAGCGAGCAGTGCGGGATCTGAACCTCCGACCTGCAACGCCACGGGATGTTCGGAGGCATCGAAGCCGAGCAACCGCTCGACGTCACCGTGCGCCAGCGCTTGGGCCGTGACCATCTCCGTGTACAGCAGTGCTCGCGGACTGAGCAATCGCAGCAGGTAACGAAAATGGCGATCCGTGTACGCCATCATGGGGGCGACGCAGAGGCGACGGTCGAGCGCACTCACCGCGCTGTCTCCGCGATCAGCCAGTCCACGACAGCGTTGAACGCTTCGTGTTCCTGGGCACCCGCCTGCACGGACGCTTCAAAAATCTTCAACTGGCGATGCGCACTCGTGCCGCGGGCAAGGATTTCGCGCAGGCCTTCGATCTCCGGCAGGCAGCCGAGCGCGATGGCATCCTCGCGCAACAACTCGATGATCTCCTCGACCAGTTGCTTGAACGGCACGATGCGTTGCCGGCCCAGGTCCAGCAACCCGGCGTCGTGCGAGTAACGCATGGCACGCCAACGGTTCTCGCCGATCAGCAGGTCCGGGTACGGTCGCCACTGCTGGTTGTCGCGGCGCAGGCGATACAGCTTGCGCATCAGGCATTGGATGAGCGCCCCAAGCCGGATCGAATCCTCGAGCGTCGTGCAGCAGTCCATGATGCGCGTCTCGAGCGTCGGGTAGCGCGCGCTTGGCCGCAGGTCCCACCAGATGCGAGTGGTGTCGGCGAGGATACCGGTCTCGATCAGCATGTCGGTGTGTCGGCTGTACTCGTTCCAGCTGCTGAATTTCTCGGGCAGGCCCGTGCGCGGAATGCCGTTGAAGATCATGAGACGGAACGACATGAGCCCGGTGCGCTCCCCTTCCCAGAACGGAGAGCTGCAGGACAACGCCAGCAAGTGCGGCAGGAAATACCGCGCCTGGATCATGAGGTCGATGCGCAGTTCATCGTCGTCGATGCCGATGTGGACGTGCAGGCCGCAGATCATCATGCGACGTGCAACGCCCTGCATTTCCTCCAGCAGCGCGACATAGCGCTCTTTGTCCGTTCGCTTCTGCTTTGACGAGAGCGAGAACGGATGCGTGGCCGAAGCGATGGGCGCCAGCCCGTGTTTGGCAGACTCCTCGACCACCACGCGTCGCAGCTCGCGCAGTGACGTGCGCGCTTCCGCGATCGTCTGGCAGACCGGCGTGGCCACCTCGATCTGCGAGCGCAGGAATTCTGGAAAGGCGCGGCCTTCGGTGCGTTCGTACAGCGCCGTGAACAAACCCGCCGGCGGATCAGTCGCGACCGCGCGCGTCTCGATGTCGACGAGCAGGTACTCCTCCTCGATCCCGATCGTGAGTGGTGGCGCGTGGTCAGGCATGCGCGGTCACCTGCGGCAGCGGCTGTCGTGACGACGGCTCCTCGAGGATCTGCGTCACGATGCGTGCAAGCAACCGCACCCAGCGCTCGATCCCCGCGGGCGAACTGAGCAGATCCTGGCGCACTTCGATGCAGAGGTGCGGCAGGCCGTTGCCTTTCGCGTGACGGTCGATGGTGTAGTTGGCCGGATGCTTGCCGCTGTAGGGCTCGTTGTCGCCGATCACGAGGCCTTTCTGAGCACGCAGGCCCGCGAGCAGGCGGCGCGCATTGGCCTCGTCGTGATCCCAGAGCACACCGGCATGCCACGGTCGCACGTTCCCGGCGAGCGTCGGCGAAAAACTGTGGACCGCGATCAGGATCGGCACGATGCCGCGAGCGCGGAACCCGCCCAGGAAGGCTGCGATGCAATCGTGGTAGGGGTCGAAGCACGCGCCAAGTCGCACACGACGCTGCTCGTCCGTCAGTTGCTGATTACCCGGAATCACCCAACCGTCGCTTTCCTTGCGGAACGCCTCGGGGTCATCGGGCGAGCGATTGCAGTCCACCACCAGCCGGGAATGGCCGGCCAGCACCGCCGGGGCGTCGAGCGCGTGCGCAAGGCCACGTGCCAGTTCACCCGCCCCGATGTCCCACGCAATGTGCTGCCAGCTGGGCAGCTCGGCCAGGCCCAACCGGTTGAGGCCGGACGGAATCGCGCGACTGGCGTGGTCGCAGACGATGATGACCGGTGCCGACCCGTGCTCTTCCAGGACGACAAACGGCGCTGGATCGTGCGAACCGATCAAGGACGATGCGACGAGGGGTTGGGGCGCAGATTCCATGGGGCGCAAAGTCTACACGGGCTCTCGCTCGCTCTCGCGCCTGGCCGATGAGGATCGGCCTTCGGTGGCGACGCTTATTCTGGGTACCAAGCGGGCAGCTCTGCCGCTTTCTGCACTGGTCGGCCATCCTTCCAGGTTGCTACCCAGCGGTAGGGCTCGTCTGCGCTGCTGTTGTCGAGCAGCAGCGCTACATCGACGAACTCGAGCGCGCGTTTCAGGTTTTCGAGGGTGCGTGGAAACCGATCGCCGATGAATTGTCGCTGCACGTCGTGACCGCCATGTGCAACGCGACCCTGCACGCGTATTTCGGAGAGCTCGGGCGACACGATGCCGACGAAGATGAGCACCACCGCGAAGCCTCGACGTTGAGCATCTCGCAATTCGTCCAGTTTCGCGCCCTTGCGATCGGAAAACACTGTCTCCATGACAAAAGTCCGGTTTCGGCTGATGAGGTCCTCGCGCAAAAGGCGAGCGGCTTCGGCAGCCTGCAAAGACACCGCATTGGCGGAATCCGGCAGGAGCGCGGCCGCGATCCGATCTGCGTTAACGAACTGCAACCCGTGCGGCTCCAGGAACGTCTCGTAAAAGGTGGTCTTTCCGGCGCCATTACTGCCCGCGATAACGACGAGGATGGGCGAACGCTTTCGCAGGAGCGCTTCGAGTAATTCGAGCTTTGCGACCAAGGCTCAGCCTCGCGCCGGCTTGCTTGTCGCCCCCACTTGGATGCTCGGTGCGAGGTCGTCTCGAGCCGGCAAGAACTGCTCTGGAATGAAGTCGCCGTCGATCAGTCGGCCGCGCACTCGCCGCCCGTCGGGGGAGATGCGCACAAGCATCGATGGTTCGTCCGGGTCGGCGCCGTACCGCGGCCCGCGCCCGGCGATCGCTGCGAGCGCGACATACTGTCCTGCGGGCGTCAACGCATGACGCAATCCTTCCAGCAGGTTGGCTTTGCGCCCCTCTTCGGTCGTAAGCGCCGCCGGATCACCCTCGGCGGCCTTGATAAGTTCGACGGCGTGGCCGGTGAGCGACCGCTCGACCGCACGCCCGAGGTTTGCCCAGTGCTCGATCTGGGCAGGTATGGAGCGGTCAGCGATCCTGGAAACCTCAGCGGCAGCCTCAGCCAGGCGATCGGAAAGTTTGATTGGTCGACCCATATGCTATTCCACGTAAGTGTAGCCAGAGAATGCACCCACAGGTTGTAAAAGACAACCTACTGCGTTTCCTGCCCTTCCTGCGCTTCCTGCCCTTCCCGTCCTTCCTGCCCTTCCTGCCCTTCCCGTCCTTCCTCCCCTTCCTGCCCTTCCCGCCCCGTGACCCCCGTCACAACAGATACATCCAACCCGGTCATAACATGCGGGTGCGCCCTCCCTTACGTCAGGACGATCGCTCCGCTTTCATGGCCCTGCACCCGCTTCTCAAGCAACAGTTCGACGAATCCCGCACCGGCAACGGACCGCTCGATTTGCGCAAGCTGCTGTACGCGATCAGCGCAGCCTATGAGGAATGGGATGGCGAGCGCCGCGGCGTGGTGCGTTCGATGCGCTTGCTCGCCGACGAAACCACCGCCATGACCCGCGAGGTCCGCGAGAGTGCAGCGGCGCAGCTCCAGGTCATTCTCGATCACGTCAAGGACGCGATCATCTCGGTCGATGAAACGGGCCGCATCGAAACGCTGAACACGACGGCCGAGCGCGTCTTCGGCTATTCCGAACACGAAGTGCGCGGCCAGAAACTCGACCTGCTGATCCCCTCTTTGGCGCGCAGGCCCCGCATGGTCGAGACGCTCGAAGAGCTGGCAGCGAGCGTGGAAAACACCCACGACGACCTCAAGCCGCGCGAGACCAAGGGCAAGCACCACAACGGCAACCTGTTTGATGCTGAAATCGGTGTCAGCAGGGTGCGGCTGGACCGCCGCGAATTCTTCGTGGTCTGCATGCGTGAGACCACGCAGCGCAAGGCCGCCGAGGCGGCCATACGGGAAAGCGAAGCCCGCTATCGAACCCTCGTCGAGCACGCGCCCGAGGCGATTGTCGTGTTCGACCTGGACGCAGGACGCTTCGTCGAATGCAACGAGAACGCCGTGCGCTTCTTCAAGATGACGCGCGACGAGTTGCTCGCCATCGGCCCGGAGAAGATCAGTCCGCCGTACCAGCCTGACGGAACGCCGTCATTCGGTGTGGTGCGCGGGCATCTCGACCGGGCGCTCGCAGGTGACGCGCCGGGGTTCGAGTGGTTGCATCGCGACTCGCTGGGCCACGACATCCCTTGCGAAGTGCGCCTCATCCGCCTGCCCTCCTCAGGGCGTCGGCTGATCCGCGGCAGCATCATCGACATCACCGAGCGTAAGCGCAGCGAACTGCTGGCAGCGGGCGACCGGCGCGTGTTCGAGCGCATCACGAGCAACGCGGACCTCAACGCAACGCTCGAATCGCTGACCGAGACTGCGGAAAAAGTCACGCCAGACGCGTACTGCACCGTGTCCATTTACGACGCCGAATCGAACACGTTGCAGCACGTCGCGGGTACGCGACTGCCCGCCGAATACCTCGCCGCGAAACGCCGCCTCGAGATCGGCCCGCGCAACGGGTCGTGCGCCGCTGCGATCTTCCTGCATCGCCAGGTCATCGTCGCTGAGATCACGCGTGACGCGCTCTGGGAACACCTGCGAGCGCCTGCCGTTGCTGCCGGCTTGCGCGCTTGCTGGTCTACCCCGGTGCGTGCGTCCGATGGCCGCATGCTCGGCACCGTCGCGCTGTACTTCACGCAACCGCGCAGCCCGTTGCGGCGCGACTTTGAACTGATGAATCGCCTCGCTTCCCTCGCCGCCATCGCCATCGAGCGCAAGCGTTCCGAAGAAGCGCTGCGCCACAGCGAGGCTCAGTACCGCAGCCTGTTCGAAAACGTCATCGAAGGTGTGTACCGCTCCACAGTGAATGGGCGGTTCGAGGCAGTCAACCCGGCGCTCGCCCACATGCTCGGCTACGACACCGTCGACGAACTGCTGACGGTCGAGGACATGTCGGTCATCTTCATCTCCGTAAGCGAACGTGACCAGGTGATCGCTACGCTGCATCGCGACGGCGTGATCCGTGACGCCGAATGCCAGTTGCGGCGCCGGGATGGAACGCAGATCACCGTGCTGGTGAATGCGCGTATCATCAAGGGCGAGACGTCTGCAATCACCGGCTACGAAGGCACCATTGCCGATATCACAGTGCGCAAGCGCGCTGAGCTGCAATTGTACGAAGAGAAGGAAAAGGCCCAGGTCACGCTGCAGTCGATCGGTGATGCGGTCATCACGACCGACGCCGACGGTCGCGTGGAGTACCTGAACCCGGTCGCGGAGGAGCTGACCGGATGGGGATCCCAGGAAGCCTTTGGCCGTCCCGTCTCGGAGGTCGTCCAGGTCATTGCCGAAACGACGCGTCAACCCATCGACAGCCCCATCACGCGCTGCCTGCGCGAGGGTCGCGTGGTGGAGATGAGCGAGCCGTCGTTGCTCGTGAATCGACGCGGACAGGAAATATCGATGCAGGATTCGGCAGCGCCGATCCGTGATCGCAGTGGGCGCCTGATCGGTGTCGTCATGGTGTTCCACGACGTGAGCCAGGAGCGGCGACTGCAACGGGCTCTCTCCTACCAGGCAACGCATGACGCGCTCACCGGCCTGATCAATCGTCGCGAATTCGAGCATCGCCTCAGCGAAACCCTGCAGAGTCTGCGAACCGAGTCCGACGCCCGGCACGTAGTGCTCTACCTCGACCTCGACCAGTTCAAGGTCGTCAACGACACGTGCGGCCACCCGGCCGGCGACCGGCTGCTCAAGCAGATCACGAGCGTATTGCAGACGCGGCTGCGGAGCTCCGACACCCTCGCCCGCCTTGGCGGTGACGAGTTCGGCGTGCTGCTGCTCGGCTGCGATCTCGCGACCGCCCAACGCATCGCAGAAGAACTGCGCCAGGCGATCCGCGATTTCCGCTTCTCGTGGCAGGACCGGATCATGAACGTGGGCGTGTCGATTGGCCTCGCGGAAATGAACGGCGCTTCCGACACGCTGGCGACGATCATGAGCGCAGCGGATGTCGCGTGCTATGCCGCAAAGGAGTCAGGGCGCAACCGCGTCTATACGTACAACGAAGGCAAGGCGCCGGAGCGATTGCGCGAGATGCAGTGGGTGTCGCGCATCAACCAGGCGCTGGAGGAAGAACGGTTGGTACTGCATTGCCAGCCAATCGTGCCCATTCGCGACGGCGCGGACACCTTCCGCCACTTCGAGTTGCTGCTGCGCATGCTCGACGAGAACGGACAGCTGGTACAGCCCGCCGAGTTCATTCCCGCGGCCGAGCGCTTCAACCTGATGCCACTGCTCGATCGATGGGTCGTGCGGCAGGCGTGCCAGCATCTGGCGCACAAGCGCACCGACGACGTCTTGCATGCGCCGCACACGATCACCATCAACGTCTCGACCACGACGATCAACGACGAGCAGTTCCTCGATTTCTGCATCGCCGAAATCGCGAGCGCCGACCTGAGTCAAGGCGCGCTCTGTTTCGAGCTTACGGAAACGACGGCGATGACGAGCCTCGCCGCCGCGACTCGATTCATCAAGGAATTGCGCAAGCGCGGCTGTCAGTTCTCGCTCGATGATTTTGGCAGCGGCCTGTCATCGTTCCTGTTCCTGAAAAACCTGCCCGTCGACTACATCAAGATCGATGGCAGTTTTGTGCACAACGTGGCGCAGGACCCCATCGACCGCAGCATGGTGGAAGCGATCACGCAGATCGCGCGCGTGATGGGCATCGGCACCATTGCCGAGCGCGTGGATTCGCCGGAAGTCCTGCACCAGCTGGCCGAGCTTGGCGTGCAATACGCGCAAGGCCACTACATTTCGTCGCCAAAGCCGGTGGAAGAGTTCGCCGGGCTGTTCGCTGCCCGCGCCACGCCGCCGATATCGACCGCTCTGGTGGTTGCAGACACCGACGAGGATGCCGGTGCGCAAGCGGGCTTGAAGGCCGGTTAAGCGCTCACTGTTCGGCTCGCTGCCGCGCTCAACCTCCAGTCCCGGCAACCGGTTAGCTCGTCCTGCAATCCGCGGGGCGGCCCTCCTACGTGCACCATCCGACCTGCACGGCGACGACGGCTTCGCTAAGCGGCACAGTTGCGTCTGGTCCTGGCGTAGTCACGAGGTCGGGAGCGCACATGAAGCCTTTCAATTCGGT
>JANNGT010000130.1:0-4180 GCA_031404015.1 Gammaproteobacteria bacterium
AGGTGGGGTTCAACGCGACCGGCAGCAGGATGCGCTGCGACTTCGACTTGCGGTTTGCGCGCACGGCCATCAGGCACGCTTCGGCGAGACCGGAGGCGCCGTCGTAGAGCGAGGCGTTCGAGATGTCGAGGCCGTTGAGGCTCGCCATCATCGTCTGGTACTCGTACAGCAGCTGCAGCGTGCCCTGGCTCGCCTCGGCCTGGTACGGTGTATACGCGCTGTAGAACTCACCGCGCGTCACGATCGACCACACGGCGGACGGGATGTGGTGTTCGTACGCCCCGGCGCCGATGAAGTTGAGCAGACGGCCGTCGCGTGCCGCGATCTCCGACATGAGTCGGCCTACTTCCATCTCATTGAGCGCCGGTGGCACGCCCGGCAGGCCGGGAGCGCGCAGGCTCGCGGGGATTTCCTCGAACAACGCGTCGATGTCAGGCGCGCCGATCGCGTCGAGCATCGTGCGGCTGTCATTCGGCGTATGCGGGATGAAAGGCATTGGCGCCTGCTCCGTGGTGCGGCTTAGTGCGTCTCGGCGGCGAGGGCAGCGGAGTACGCCTTGGCGTCGAGCATCGACGCGAACTGCGTCTTGTCGTCCGGGCGGATGCGCATGATCCAGCCGGCGCCGTACGGATCCGTATTGATCAGCTCGGGCTGCCCGCCGAGGTCGGCGTTGCCCGCGACGACGTCGCCGCTCAGCGGGCTGTAGACGTCCGAAGCCGCCTTCACGGATTCGACGACCGCGCAGGCTTCACCGGCATTGACGTGACGCCCCGGCTCCGGCGCCTCGACGAACACGAGGTCGCCGAGTGCCTGCTGCGCGTGATCGGAAATGCCGATGGTGATTGTGCCGTCGGCCTCGAGACGCGCCCACTCGTGCGATTTCTGGAAACGAAGGTCTGCGGGGACGTTGCTCATGACGGGTTCCTCGGAAAGTTCTAAAAAGTGAATCGAAGGCTGTACAGGATTCGGTGTGGTTACTGATCGGGACTGGTCACAGCCGGGCGTCAGAGGGCAACCGCGACCTTGCCATTGCGCACGAACGGCACGCGCACGACGCGAGCCGGGACGAGCTTGCCGCGGATCTCCACTTCGCAACGGTCACCGGTGCTCGCGGGCACGCGTGCAAAGCCGATCGAGCGCTGCAGCGTGGGCGAGAACGTGCCGCTCGTGACTTCGCCGTCGCCGGCGTTGGCCACGATCACTTTCTGGTGTGATCGCAACACGGCACGGTCTTCGACCAGCAGTCCGACGAGCTTGAGCGGGACGCCGACGGCCTTTTGCGCAGCGAGCGCGGCGCGACCGATGAAATCGCGGTCCTGCGGCTCCCATGCAATCGTCCAGCCCAGCCCGGACTCGAGTGGCGACGTCGTCTCGTCCATGTCATTGCCATAAAGATTCATGCCGGCCTCGAGGCGCAGTGTGTCGCGCGCGCCCAGGCCGCATGGCGCGACGCCGGCGGCGCGCAACTTCTGCCACATCGTCACGGCCTGGTCCGCGGGCAGCATGATCTCGAAGCCGTCCTCGCCGGTGTAGCCGGTGCGCGCGACGAACAGTTCGCCTGCATCGAGCCCGAAGAACGGCTGGATCGCCAGGGCGCGCGACGCGACTGCGGGGTCGATGACGCTGGCCGCTTTGACGCGCGCATTGGGACCCTGCACGGCCATCATCGCCAGCTCGGTGCGCGGCTCGACGTTGACGCCGAAGCCCACCGCCACCTGCCGCAGCCATTGCAGGTCTTTCTCGCGCGTGCCCGCATTCACGACCATGCGGTACCAGTGGTCGTTCAGGTAGTAGACGATCAGGTCGTCGATGACGCCGCCATGGTCGCGCAACATGCACGAATACAGCGCCTTGCCGGATTGCGTCAGCTTGGACACGTCGTTTGCGAGCAGGTGGCGCAGGTAATCGCGCACGCGCTCGCCGCGCAGGTCGACGACACACAAGTGCGAGACGTCGAACATGCCTGCGTCGCGACGCACGGCGTGGTGTTCTTCGATCTGCGAACCGTAGTTGACGGGCATGTCCCAGCCGCCGAAATCGACGGTGCGGGCACCGGCGGCCACGTGCGTCTCGAAGAGCGGTGTGCGCAATCCCATGACTTGAGTTTCCCGTCCCTGCCTTGCCATTTCGTGACCAAAAAAAAGGGCGGCAAGCCGCTGTGAACGACCTGCCGCCCCTCTGTCCTTTTGACCTGAGAGATCGGGAACCGGCCATCAGGCCGACGCCGCACCCCTTCGGTGGGCCCACAACGAGGCGGACCACTCTCCAGAGCCCATCAGGTGCTGCCGTGTGTTTGCCTGAGCGTTTCCGGGCGGGTTGCGCCTTCGGCGGGCCGTTGCCGGCCACTCTTCGAACAGACCTTGCGATGGGTAGATAGATTCTACCACTCTTGCCCTAGGAAACGGGAGGGGCGGTCAGGTTCCGAATTCAGTCGGCCCTCAAGCCGACTCCTCCACTATCGAGACGTCTCGCGCTTTCTGCGGCGCGAGGCGACGACCGATCGCTTGGGCAGACGCTGCTTTTTCTCGCCGAGCTGCCCGAGGAATTGCCGCGCGGTGATGATCCGCGTGCGCTGGAATGAGCCGAGCGAGAGAAGATCGTGCTTATCGCCGGTGACGAGTACGTCGGCCTCCCCGGCCTGCGCCATCGCCAGCAGAAAATTGTCGGCGGGATCTCGTGATGCGTCGACGACGGGAAGCTTTGGGATCAGCATGGCGAGGCGTTGCAGCTCGTTGTGCATCGCCCCAGCGGCAGCGCGCTCAATGAAGGGTCGCAGGCGCGGATAGCGAGTGACGCGCCGGAATTCCTCCAGCTGCTCCAGGCTCGTCAACAGTTCGAAGCGCCCTTCGCGCCAGGCCCGATAGAGCCGATCCGTCACCCCCCGCGGCGTCAACAGTGCGCTACACAGAATGTTGGTGTCGAGGACGACCCTCATCGGCGCCGGGTGGCAAAGCGCTCAGCGCGCACCGTATGCAGCGCCTCATCGATCGCGGCCTCGATTTCGGCGACCGGGGCATTGGCGTTGCGCGCCTTGGCCTGCACCACCGTCTGATCTAGGACGCGCCAGCGCACGGCTTCCTCGACGAACTTGGCGAGATCGCCTTTCTTCGTGCCGCGCTGAGCCAGGAACATGCGCACGGCCATATCCGTGTCCTTGGAAACCCGTACGGTCCACCTCACAGGCTGGTCCATGGTCGCTCCCATAGTTGCGTTTAGACGTCTAGACGCTATTCTACACTTAGAGTGCCTGAGTGACGTCAGGGAATAGGTGGCCTTACCATCAAGGTATGGCCACCACCACTGTCAAGACGACCTATGCCCTCGACCTCGAGACCGTCGGCGCGCTGGATGCGCTGGCGCGGCGCTGGAACGTCTCGAAATCGGAAGCGATGCGTCGCGCAATTCGCGCCTCGGCCGCGGTCCACACGCCGAACGTACCGCCCGAGCCTCTAAAAGCGCTCGACGAACTGCAAAGGGTGCTGGCTACGGCACCAGCGGCCGTCGCGCGCTGGGCAAGTCAGGTGCGAGCGGAACGCCGTGCCGGTTCCGGGCGACGGGAAGAGCAGACGCGTTGATCCTGCTCGACACCAGCTTCCTGCTCCGCTCTCTGGTCGCCGGGTTGCAATGATCGAGGCCGTGACACGGTTCGTGACGGTGCACGCCGCGTTCGGCGAGGAGGACGCGCTGCTGGCCGCGCAGCTGTGCAACGGCTCGGGCCCTCACTGCCGATTGACTGCGCGTCGCCTGATGCAGTGCATCAGTCAGGGGCTCGCCGCGCACTGCTTGAGCGGTACCTGGTGCAGGGGAAACCGCTTGGCCAGGTTAAGCTCAAGGTGCCCACAAATCGGGTAACGCAGGTGCTGAACGGACAGCGCGCCATCACCGGCGACACGGCGCTCAGGCTTGGTCACTTTTTCGGCACCAGCGCCGAGTTCTGGCTGAACCTGCAGAAGCTCCATGAGCTGCAGGTTGCAGAGCGTGAGTCCGGCAAGGCAGTGCGGGCGCTGCCTACACTGGCGGACCACCGCAACCGATCACGCGCTGCCTGACGATCAGCTTGCCCAGTTATATTTGAAAATCAGAGACTTAGCCTAACCGAGGGCGCGGTCGAACCGGCCACGGCTTGCCAATCCCCCGCCGGCACCGGAACATCGCCTCCTTCTATATAGAGAGGTCACTG
>JANNGT010000131.1:0-10244 GCA_031404015.1 Gammaproteobacteria bacterium
GGCGCGAGTTCGCCGAAGCC
The DNA here is from genome assembly GCA_031404015.1 of Gammaproteobacteria bacterium. Taxonomy (GTDB): domain Bacteria; phylum Pseudomonadota; class Gammaproteobacteria; order Steroidobacterales; family Steroidobacteraceae; genus RPQJ01. The sequence goes on from JANNGT010000131.1 coordinate 21, forward strand.
ATGCGGCCGAGCGCGGGACCCAGCGGCAGTTCGGCCGCAAACATGTCGGTGCCGAAGTGCAGTTCCGGCGCCTGCAGGCCGGCGAGTTCTTCCAGGTCGCGCGTGAGGTCGCGCGCCTGCGTGAAGATGCGGGATGCATGGTCGATCATGAGGCGTCCCGCCTCGCCAGGCTTGAGTGCACGAGCGGCCGTGTCCACCAGGCGCGTGCTGATTCCCGACGAGTCGAGCGCCAGCAGTCGTTTCGTAAGCGCCTCGGGGTCGAGCCCGAGTGCCTTTGCGGCGCGCGCAATGTCGGAGGCTGGGACGAGCGCGATAAGGTCCAGCAAGCCAGGTTTCTTCGCCATGAGGCGACGCTAGCAGAGCCCAGTCGCGCTGCACAGACGTGCTTGTCAGCGACGTGTGGGACAGTTCGGCGCGGCCGAGTGCACAGGCGGGGCGTATCATGGCGGATCTAACGACGAATACACCGTGGGGTTCCATGACGGGAGAACAGCAGCAGCCGGAGGCGTCGCGTACCCTGCTGATCACGGGCGCATCCTCTGGTATCGGCGAGGGACTCGCGTTCGAGTTCGCGCGGCGCGGTTACGGCGTGGGTCTCGCGGCCCGGCGCGCGGACCGGCTCGAGGCGATGGCGCCGAAGTTGCTCGCGGCAGGTGCCGCCCGGGTGGTCGTCGTGCCGCTGGACGTCGCCGATACCGATGCGATTGAAGCCGCCGTGCAGCGGGCGGCCGCCGAACTCGGCAGGCTCGATATCATCGTTGCGAATGCGGGCGTGGGTCCGCTGACCCCCACTGGGCGCGGCAAGCTGCCCCTGATGCGGGAAACGCTCAACATCAACCTCATCGGCGCGATCGCGACTATCGAAGCCGCGTTGCCCATCTTTCGCCAGCAGGGCTTCGGCCACGTCGTGGGCGTGACCTCGGTGGCGGGTTCCAAGGGCCTGCCGGGATTCGGCGCCTACAGCGCGAGCAAGGCCGGCCTGCATCGCTACCTGCAGGCGTTGCGCGCCGAACTGCGGGGCACGCCGGTCGACGTCACCGAACTGGCGCCCGGCTACATCGACACCGACATCAACCGTGACAAAGGCGCGCGGCCCTTTTTAATCGACGTGGATAAGGGCGCGGCCATCATGGCCCGCATGATCGAACGCCGCGTGGGCAAGCGCTGGGTGCCGGTGCTGCCGTGGACGATCATCGCGCAATTGTTGAAGATCCTGCCTGCGGCGGCGCTCGCGCCGCGGCGTAAGAGCAGCTGAGAGGACCCGCTACGATGGACTTCGAATACTCGCCTCGCGTCAAGCAACTGCAGGCGCGCCTGCTCGCCTTCATGGACGAGCACGTCTACCCGAACGAGGCACGGTTTTTTGCGGAGGTCGCAGCCAACAAGGCGCAAGGCAATGGCTGGGTGCCAACCGTCGTCATGGAAGAGATCAAGGCGCAGGCGCGCACGGCGGGATTATGGAACCTGTGGCTGCCGCAGTCTGACCACGGTGCCGGGCTCACCAACCTGGAATATGCGCGGCTCGCCGAAATCACCGGCCGCTCGCACCTCGCACCCGAGGCGCTGAATTGCTCTGCGCCCGACACCGGGAACATGGAAGTGCTCGTGCGCTACGGCAACGCGGAGCAGCAGGAGCGCTGGCTCAAGCCGCTGCTCGCGGGCGAGATCCGTTCGGGCTTCGCGATGACGGAGCCTGGGGTCGCGTCGTCCGACGCCACCAACATTTCCGCCCGCATCGAGCGCGACGGCGACCACTACGTGATCAACGGTCGCAAATGGTGGACTTCCGGCGCCTCCGACCCGCGCTGCAAGGTGCTCATCTTCATGGGCAAGACCGACCCCTCGAACCCGAGCGTGCACCGCCAGCAGTCGATGATCCTCGTGCCGATGAATACGCCCGGAGTGCGAGTCGTGCGGCCCTTGCCTGTCTTCGGCTACCTCGACGAACCCCATGGCCACCCGGAGCTCGAATTTACCGACGTGCGCGTGCCGGTGGCGAACCTGCTGCTCGGCGAAGGCCGTGGTTTCGAGATTGCGCAGGGCCGTCTCGGGCCGGGCCGCATCCATCACTGCATGCGACTGCTTGGCGCGGCCGAGCGCGCGCTCGAGGCAATGTGCCGCCGCTCGCTGAGCCGTACCGCCTTTCACAAGAAGCTCGCAGAGCAGGGGGTCTGGCGCGAACGCATCGCCGATGCGCGCATGCAGCTCGACCAGGCGCGGTTCCTCACCCTGCATGCGGCGTGGAAGATGGACATCGCCGGCAACAAGGCGGCGCAGAAGGAGATCGCGATGATCAAGGTCGTCGCGCCCAACGTGGCGTGCCAGGTCATCGACCAGGCGATCCAGCTGTTCGGCGGCGCGGGGGTCACCGACGATCATGGGCTCGGCTGGGCGTATGCAATGGCGCGCACGCTGCGCATCGCCGACGGCCCGGACGAAGTGCATCGCAATCACATTGCGAAGCTCGAACTCTCGCGCTATCTGACGCTCTGAGGGCGGCCGCGCATGCAGATGCAGGGCAGGATTGCCTTCGTGACGGGCGCAGGACGCGGCATCGGACGCGCGCTGTGTCGCGAGCTGCTGGGGCGGGGCGCGGCGGGCGTGGTCGTTGCGGATCTCGACGCAGGACTAGCGCACAGGACCGCGGCAGAACTCGGCGGACTGGGCCTGCAGTGCGACGTCGCGGATGAAAAGGCCGTGCAGGCAGCGGTGGCCGCGGCGATTGCGCAGTACGGGCGCATCGACGTGCTCGTGTCCAACGCAGGCTTTGGCGCGAGCGAACTCGACCTGGACGACGCGCTCGCCGAGCCCAATCGGCTCTGGCAGCGGATGTGGGACGTGCATGTGATGGCGCACGTGTACGCCGCGCGCGCCGTGCTGCCGGGCATGCTCGAGCGTGGCGAGGGCTACCTCGTCAACGTGGCGTCGGCCGCGGGCCTGCTGTGCCAGGTCGGCGACGCGGCCTACAGCTCGACCAAGCACGCGGCCGTGGGACTCGCGGAATCGCTGGCAATCACGTACGGCGAACGTGGCGTCCGTGTGTCGGTGGTCTGCCCGCAGTACATCGCCACCGCGATCACGGGGCTGGACGAGAAGCTCGCGCCGGATGCACCGCCAGGGCTCCTGTCCGTGGCGCAGGCGGCGACGGCCATCGTCGACGGGCTGGAGCGCGAATCCTTCCTGGTGCTCACGCATCCCGAGGTGCTGGGGTTTTTCCAGCGCAAAGCGGCAGATTATGACCGCTGGGTCGGTGGCATGCGCCGATTGCGTGCCGGACTGCGCAACGGCGAGGGGTTCCTGAAAGTGCGCAAATGATAGACTCTGACTGATCCACGGCTGGTGCCGGGGACTGGTAAGGACGATGTAGTCATGAGGCAATTGCGCGGCGAGGATGCACGGTTCGTCTACGGCGAATCCGGCCACGCCAATTCGAACATCACGCTGATTTCGATCTACGACCCGTCCACGGCCCATGACGGGCGCGTCCACTTCAAAAGCTTGCTCTCGCACATCGAGCACCGGCTGCACCTCTCGCCGATCTTCCGGCAGAAGCTGCTGCGGGTACCGATGGAACTCGACTTTCCCTACTGGATCGAGGACGAAAGCTTCGACCTCGAATACCACGTGCGCCACATCGCGCTGCCCAAGCCCGGCGACTGGCGGCAGTTCTGCATCCAGGCATCGCGCATCCACGCGCGCCCGCTCGACCTGTCCAGGCCGCTCTGGGAGCTGTACCTGGTGGAGGGGCTTGACTCGTTCCTGCGCCTCCCGCCCGACAGTTTTGCGATCCTGGCCAAGGTGCACCACGCCGCCATCGACGTGCGCGGGGGCGCAGAAATCACGACGTTGCTGCACGACACCACTGCGGTGGCGCCTGCGCCGGAACCGGCCGAGCCCTGGTTCCCCGAATCGCCGCCGGGTTCGATCTCGCTGCTCACGCGCGCCATGATCAACAACGTCGTGCGGCCGCTCATGTTTGCGGGCCCGCTCGCGCGCGCGGTCAGCAGGGTGACGCCTGCCGTGCTCGGATCGCTCGCGGAACTGCTGGGCAAGGATCGGCTGGCCGTGACGCGCTTCAATTCAGAAGTGTCGCAGCACCGGGTGTTCGATTCGCGCCGGTTTTTCATCGACGAATTCAAGTGCATCCGCGCGCTGGTGCCGGGCGCGACGATCAACGACGCCGTGCTGGCCGTGTGCGGCGGGGCGCTGCGGCGTTACCTGCTGGCCCATGAGGAACTGCCGCGCGACAGCGTCGTGTCGCTCGCGCCGTTCTCGGTACGGGCAGCGGGCTCCGACCTTGCCGGACGCCCCGAACTCAGCCTGGTCCGCGTGCCGCTGGGTACCGAGGTCGCCGACCCGATCAAGCGCCTGCGCGGCATCCATCGCCACACATCGACCCACACGGAAATCGACCAGGCCGTGCGCGCCAAGGAGCTCATGGAATTCGACAAGCACGCGCCGGCCGCGACGCTGGCGTTGTCGGCGCGCCTGCTGGCCGGCTCGTCGCTGGGATCGCAGCGCGAGCCGCTCGCGGGTTGCACGATCATGAACGTGCCTGGCCCGGCGATTCCGTTGTACCTCGACGGCGCGCGCATGACGTACTTCTCGTCGATCATGCCGATCGCCGACGGCATGGGCCTCGTATTCTCGGTGACGAGCTACGACGGCATGATTTTCATATCGCCCACGTCGTGCCGCGAGCAACTGCCGGATCCGGAATTCTTCGCGCAGTGCATCCGCGACAGCTTCCAGGAGTTGCTCGCCCTCACGGACAAGCCGCGCAGGAAAAAGAAGAAGACGGTAGTGAAAAAAGTCGCGGTGAAGCGCAAGGCCACGGTGAAGCGCAACGCCACGGCCAAGCGCAAGGCCACGGCCAAGCGCGTGGCGGCGTGACGGGTCAGCCCGGAACGGCGACGCCCCTGCGCAAGCCCTGCTCAGACGGGCCGATCAATTTTGCGATATTCCGATAGGCCTTGCCCGCAAAGCCGGCGGGATCGAACGGTCGCCACTGGCCTTCGGCCTGGGCCAGCCGGTCTGCCAGGATCCACATCACTGCTGCATTGAAGCCGAGCCCGACGTGGCTGCCCGGTACCCAGATGTTTTCGTGCTGGTCATCGTCGGAATCGTCGATGCGCGCGGCATCCGGCGGCACGATGCCATCCGTCAGCGAGAACACGCAGGTCGACGGCACGGGAGGCGGCGCGCGCAACACCTTGGCGCGCACGTTCGCAAGGTGGGCAACGGGTCCCATCGGGTGTGCGAAGTATCGATATGCGGCCTTGACGACAACGGGCACGTCGATCAACTCGTCCGTCGAGAACTTCATCGGGCTGCCCAGCGAAACGACCGACCGCACGCACTCGGGCGCGCTGTGTGCGGCGTAAAACGCGTACACGCCGCCAAGACTCCAGCCCACCATGCTCACCTTGCGCTGATGCCGGTGATGCATGTAGCGCAGCTTCTGTTCCAACGCGTGACTGAACTTGAGCTTGAACCCGGTGTTCTGGCCGAGGCCCCAGGTTTCGACGTGGTAGCCGCGCGTGCGCAGGAACACCGACAAGCCGACGAGGGTTGCGTCGCTCGCCGTGAATCCCGGAACGAGCAGGACAGGGTGACCGTCACCGCGCGGTGTGTTGCGTAACAGCAGGTACAGGGCTGGCAACAGGGCGATCTCGAACAGCGCACGGCCTTCGAGCATCGTGTACAAGGCCCGCGGGGGCTTTGGCATACGTGAGCCGTTCGCTTTCGCCACTCGGTGCCTCATGTCTGTGAGCGCCATTCTATGTTGGCTGCACTGCAGCAATACTAGCAGGAACGTCCCACGTTGCTAGCCCGTGCCGGCCTAGGCATCCTTGCTATCTCGTTTTTTACAGCCGAATCGGCTGCTTCCGGAGTGTATTCATGCGTTTCAAGCTTGTTTTTCGCCTGTGCGCGGTCATTTGCACCCTTGCATTACCGGTTTCCGTACCGGCGCTCGAGCGCTCGGACGTGCCAGAAAAGTACAAGTGGGATCTCACTGCGCTGTACGCGGACGAAGCCGCGTGGGTAGCAGGCAAGCAGGAACTGCTGCAGTTGCTGCCCGGGCTTGCGGCCCTGCAAGGCAAGCTCGGCGCCTCCGCCGCCAGCCTGCTGGACGGCATGACCGCCTGGGAGCAGGCCAGCCTGCGCGCAGACCGGCTGTATGCCTACGCTTTCCAGCTCTCCAGCGAGGACACCCGGGTCGCCCGCAACCTGCAGATGCAGCAGGAGATGTCACAGGCGTACAACCAGTTCCAGTCGGCGCTTGCGTTCATGCGCCCGGAAATTCTCGCCATCGGGCGCGCGAAGATCGATGCATACCTCGCGGCCGAGCCACGGCTGCGCCAGTACCAGATGTATTTCGACGACATCCTGCGCGCGGCGCCGCATACCCTGAGTCCGGCCGAGGAGAAGGTGTTCACACGCATGAGCGCGCTCGGCGCCACCGGCAGCACGGTGCAATCGGTGTTCCGCGGCGCGGACATGCCGTTCCCGGAGATCACCCTGTCCAATGGGGAGAAGGTGCGGCTCGACGCGTCAGGCTACGAAAAATACCGCGCCTCGCCCGGCAAGGCGGATCGGGACGCGGCCTTCAAGGCATTCTGGACGCGCTATAACGAATTCACGCGCACATATGCCGCAACGCTTAATGCCACGGTTGAGGCGAGCGTCGCGAACCGCGACGTGCGCAAGTTTCCGACCACGCTCGATGCGTCGCTGTTCGACTACAACATCCCGCGCAGCGTCTACACGCAACTGCTGGCGGACGTGAACGCGAACCTGCCGACGTTGCACCGCTACCTCAAGCTGCGCCAGAAAATCATGGGCCTGCCGCAGCTTGGCTATGAGGACCTGTACGCGCCGATCGTGCAGCAGGTGAACCTCGAATGGACGCCGGAGCAGGCGATGTCGCTCACGCTCGACTCGTTCGCGCCGCTCGGCAAGGACTACGTCGAGACGCTGCGCAAAGGGTACGCCGACCGCTGGGTGGACTTCATGCCGAACACCGGCAAGAGCCCTGGTGCCTACAGCAACACCGTCTACGGCGTGCACCCGTACCAGTTGACGAATTTCAATGGCGCCTGGCTGGACGTGTCGACGCTCGCGCACGAATCGGGTCACTCGATGCACTCGTACCTGTCGAACGCAAAGCAGCCCTATGCGACGGCGAACTACTCGCTGTTCGTCGCCGAGGTGGCCTCGACGCTCAACGAGAATCTCCTGTTCCATCACGTGCTGGACCAGACCAAGGACGACCGCACACGCCTGTTCCTGCTCTCGAGCTACCTCGACACCATGCGCACGACGCTGTTCCGGCAGACACTGTTCGCCGAGTTCGAAATGAAGATGCACGAGGCGGTGGAACGCGGCGAGCCCCTCACGGACGAATCGCTCAACAAGCTGTACCTCGGCTTGCTGCGCCGTTACTACGGCCATGACCAGGGCATCGTGAACGTGGACGAGCGGTACCAGGCCGAATGGGCGTTCATCCCGCACTTCTATCGGCCGTTTTACGTGTATCAGTATGCGACCAGCATGATCGGCGGCATGCAGCTGGCGGACGGCATGATCGGCAAAGCGGCCGTCAAGTCCGGCAAGGCGACGGCCAACCGGGCGGCTTACATGCGGCTGATGGAGGCGGGCTCGTCGAAATACCCGATCGACCTGCTCAAGGATGCGGGCGTCGACATGACGACGTCGCAGCCCTTTGACGCAGCGATGCGCGAGATGAACGCGATCATGGACGAGATTGAGCGGATCTACGCAAGGGGCGACGTGCGGTGAGCACCGCACGAAAAAAAGGCGGCTCGATTTATGCGGGGCTCAAGCAACTCGGGGCCGCCACGACGCAGCCTGTGTCCCCCGCGGCAGCCGTGCTCGAGCGCGTCGCGAATCCACATCCGCGCAAGGTCTACCTTGCGCGATTCGCAGCGCCCGAATTCACCTCGTTGTGCCCGATCACGGGCCAGCCGGATTTTGCGCACCTCGTCATCGATTACTCGCCTGCCAGATGGCTGGTCGAGAGCAAGTCGCTGAAGCTGTACCTCGGCAGCTTCCGCAATCACGGCGCCTTCCACGAGGACTGCACGCTTGCAATCGCGGACCGGTTGGTCGACTTTCTACAGCCGCGCTGGCTGCGCATCGGTGGGTACTGGTATCCACGGGGCGGCATGCCGATCGACGTGTTCTGGCAGACGGGGCGTCCGCCCGCCGGGCTGTGGTTGCCCGAACAAGGCGTGCCGCCGTACCGCGGTCGCGGCTGACAGAATCCGGCATGGTATGATTATCGTTCTCCAATGGTGGCTCGCGTCGGATCCCTCGCGACGGCCAGCCGCGAACCCCGCCAGGCCCGGAAGGGAGCAACGGTAGCGGCCACGCCGGGTGCCGGGGGTATTCTGGCGCGGGCCGCCGCCTATCCAGAGCCGGCCCAAGGGCCTGCGCCGACCGAAGAGCAGCCTGCCGTCCGATGAGCTACCTCGTCCTCGCCCGCAAATGGCGCCCGCGCACGTTCGACCAGCTCGTTGGCCAGGACCACGTGCGCCGCGCGCTCACCAATGCGCTCGACTCGGGACGTATCCACCATGCGTTCCTGTTCACCGGCACGCGCGGCGTGGGCAAGACGACCATTGCGCGCATCTTTGCCAAGTCGCTCAACTGCGAAACGGGCGTGAGCTCCACCCCGTGCGGCAAGTGCTCGACCTGCATCGACATCGACGCGGGGCGTTTCGTCGACCTGCTCGAGGTGGACGCGGCCTCGCGCACCAAGGTCGACGACACGCGCGAGCTGCTCGACAACGTGCAGTACTCGCCTGCTCGCGGACGTTACAAGGTGTACCTGATCGACGAAGTGCACATGCTCTCGACCCATTCTTTCAACGCGCTGTTGAAGACGCTCGAGGAGCCGCCGCCGCACGTCAAGTTCCTGCTGGCCACGACCGATCCGCAGAAGCTGCCCGTCACGGTGCTGTCACGCTGCCTGCAGTTCCACCTGCGGCGCCTGCCGTTGCCGTTGATCTATGACCGGCTTGCGCAGATCTCCACCGCAGAACATGTGGAATTCGAACCGGCCGCACTGAAGGCCATCGCGCGCGGCGCCGAAGGCAGCATGCGCGACGCGCTGTCGCTGCTCGACCAGGTGCTGGCGTTCGGCGCCGGTCGCGCGCTGGAAGCCGAAGTGCGCACGCTGCTCGGCACGCTCGACCGCAAGCACGTGCAAGGCATCCTCACGGCATTGGCCGAGAAGGACGGCGTAGCGCTCATGCGCCAGGCCGCGAACCTCGACGAGCGCGCGCCCGATTATCACCAGGCGCTGGGCGAGCTCTCCGGCGCGATCCAGCGCATGGCGTTGTTGCAGGCGTTGCCGGACCTGCCGCCCGGCGATGACGAGGACGAAGACAGGCTGCTGGCGGAACTTGCGGCGCGGTTCTCGCCCGAGGACGTGCAACTGCTCTACCAGATCGCGATCAATTCGCGACGCGACCTCGATTACGCGCCCGACGCGCGCGCAGGTTTCGAGATGGCCCTGTTGCGCATGCTCGCATTCCGGCCGCAAGGCGTGCCGCCCGCCGCGGCTGCGGCCCCGTCCGGCGGCGCAATGCGCGCGGCACCGTCGCGCAGCGCGGCTTCCACGGGTGTCGCAGCGCCCGCGATTGTGCAGGACTGGGATGCCATCGTCGCAGCCATGGGCCTGCAGGGAACCGCAAAGCACTTTGCCGCGAACTGCGTGTTGCTCGAGCGCAAGCAGGGCGTGGTGCGTTTGCGGCTCGATCCCGCCGGCGAAAGCTACCGGCGGCCGCAGATCGAAACCCGGCTGGCCGAATCGCTGTCGCAGCATTTTGGCGAACCAGTGCGGCTCGAGATCACGCAGGCCGAGACGCCCGGCGACACCCTGACGCCTGCCAAGCGCGATGCAATGGCAGCAGAAGACAGGCAGCGCGCCGCGGAACGTGCGATCGACTCCGACCCGGCTGTGCAATCGGGCGTGCAGGTCAACATCCTGCACGGTCTGGTCGGGGGTGGAGAGATCGCGTGATGTGAAGCCGTCCGTAGGGTCGGTAAGCGTGACCAGGGGTATGCCCCAGTTCTTGAGATTGGACTGTAGCTCGTCCCACGCATCGCCAGGGGTAGGCAGGCTGATGACCACCACTACATCCGGGGGCGTGGCTTCGAGTATCGCCAGGGCCGACTCGTAGTCGTCGGTAGAGC
>JANNGT010000132.1:0-22276 GCA_031404015.1 Gammaproteobacteria bacterium
GGTGCTGGAGCGCGCCAACCTGGGCAACCTGCTGCAGGAGATTTCGCTCGCTTACAACCTGGGCTCTGGGCTCACATTGACGGTGAGTGCATCCGGGTCTTCGTCGACCGCGACGATTCAGGACATCAGCCCTGCGAACGGCGGCCTGGGCGACAATGGATCCGCCTACGGCGACAACACGGGTGGCGCAAATGAATTCGTGAATCTGTTATTCAACCAGAGCGTCAACCTGACTGGGATCTTCTCCTTCTGGGACCACAAACTGCCCAACGGCACCAGCAGCGTCAACAGCCTGAATGGTAATAACTTTAACTCCAACGGCAACAACTGGATAACGACCAACTTGACCGGCACGACCTTCACGTTTCGGCGCGTGGACGATGGCTACGCGAACGCCGACTATGGAACGTACGTCAGCGCGTTGCGCTTCACGAAGGTGCCGGAACCGGGTTCGCTCGCGCTGCTCGGTCTCGGTCTGCTCGGCCTTGGTGTGAGTCGCCGCAAAGCCTGAGCGACGCATTCAACGCGACAACGGAACCCGGCTTCGCGCCGGGTTTCTTGTTTCTGCGGGTAATGTGGCGCCGACGCAAACAAATTTCTTGTAACGCGACAGCCGCCGTCCGATTGAAAAATATGGCGCTCCCAGAGGGATTCGAACCCTCGTACCAGCCTTGAGAGGGCTGTGTCCTGGGCCTCTAGACGATGGGAGCGTGTGTCGGAGCGGTTTGGACTAACCGGGTCCTGACGAAGCCGGGTATTATACGCGGCCGTTTTCCCCGGTCCAGCAGAAGCTCCCAGCCCTTGTTTTCGTTCACTAAACTTTTTCGTTCGCGCGACGCGAAGGCTGCGGCCGCCGCCGAGGCCGTCGTCCAGGCAGGCCCGCCGCAACCCAGGATCTACTCGCGCGGCGAACACAACGTGTCGCGCGCCAACATCTCGCCCGGCGCGCTCAAGGTGTTGTACCGCCTCAAGGATTCCAGCTACCAGGGCTTCCTGGTCGGTGGCGCGGTGCGCGACCTGCTGCTCGAGATCCAGCCGAAGGATTTCGACATCGCGACCGATGCGCATCCGGAAGACGTCCGCAAGACCTTCCGCAATTGCCGCCTGATCGGCCGCCGCTTCCACCTGGCGCACGTGCGTTTCGGGCACGAGATCATCGAAGTCGCCACGTTCCGCGCGGCCCACACCGAGATGGACGAAGACCACGGTGTCGACGAAGTCGAACACCGCTCGATCGACCAGCACGGTCGCATCCTGCGCGACAACCTCTACGGCACGATCGAAGAAGACGTCTGGCGGCGTGACTTCACGGCCAACGCGCTCTATTACAACATCGAGGATTACTCGATCTGGGACTACGTGGGTGGCGTCGAAGACGCGCGCAACAAGGTCCTGCGCATGATCGGCGACCCGGCCACCCGCTACCGCGAAGACCCGGTGCGCATGCTGCGCGCCGCGCGTTTCGCAGCGAAGCTCGGCTTCACGCTGCACCCGGGCACCGAGGCTCCCATCGGCGAACTCGCCTACATGCTCGACCGCATGCCGTCGGCGCGCCTCTTCGACGAAACCCTGAAGCTGATGCTCTCGGGCCATGCGGAAGCGTCGCTCGAATGGCTGATTCGACTGGAGCTGCTGCAGCACCTGATGCCGGACGTCGCGGCTGCGCTCGAAGCGGCACCGGAGTCATCAAGCGCCCGCCTGGTGCAGCTCGGCCTGGAAGGCACCGACGACCGCGTGCACGCAGACAAATCCGTGACGCCGACCTTCATGTTCGCCGTGTTGCTGTGGCCTGCGATCATGCGGGCGCTCGGCACGCCGGATGGCGCGCTGCCCGAAGATCCGCAGCGCCTGCTCGACGCGGCGGACAAAGTGATCGGGCGGCAGTTGCAGCGGATTGCGCTGCCCAAGCGATTCTCGCTGCCGATGCGCGAGTTGATCATGCTGCAGACGCGGTTCGAGCGTCGCTCCGGCCGTCGCGCGCTGCGCCTGCTCGAACACCCGCGTTTCCGCGCTGCGTACGATTTCCTGCTGCTGCGTGCGGAGGCGGGCGCAGCCGAGCAGGAACTCGCCGATTGGTGGACCGACCTGCAGGAAGCGTCTGCCGACGATCGGGTGGCCATGGTCGAGAACCGTCCGGTTGCTGAGCAGGCCGACTCGGCTCAATCCGCATCGCCCGGTGCGAAACGCCGACGTCGTCCGCGCCGTCGTCGCAAGCCCTCTGGTCCGGCTCCCGCGCCGTGACGCCTCGGGGCTCGACGCCTGCACCCACCGCGCCCGCACGGCCGCGCTGGGTGCCGGCCTACGTTGCGCTCGGCAGCAACCTGGACCAACCCGCCGCCCAGGTCGCACGCGCTTTCGCAGCACTGGAACAACTGCCCTCGACACGAGTGCAGTTGAGTTCATCCCTGTATCGCTCGCGGCCGTATGGACCTGTGGAGCAACCGGACTTCGTCAATGCGGTTGCCGCGCTGCTCACGCAGTTGGACGCGCCGACGTTGCTGCGGGAGTTGCAGGCGCTCGAGACGCAGCTGGGACGCGCTGCGCCGATCGTACGCTGGGGGCCGCGACTGATCGACCTGGACCTGCTCGTGCACGGTATCACTCGCTGCAGCGACGACACGCTGACCTTGCCGCATCCAGGCCTCGCCGAGCGCGACTTCGTGCTCGTTCCGCTGGCCGAAATCTGCCCGTCCCTCGACGTGCCGGGCGTTGGTAGAGTGAGCGCCTTGCTGCAGGCGCTCGCGCCCTCCACGTTGGAACGTATCGACGCATGACTTTCGAACCATCGCCCCGCGAGGACGATGTGGACGCCGAGCCCATCGTGGCGACGCCGCATCGCCATATCGTGATCGAAGGGCCGATCGGCGTCGGCAAGACGAGCCTGGTGCGACGCCTCGGCCGCAGTTTCGGCAGCGAACTCGTGCTGGAACAGGACGCGGCGAACCCCTTTCTCGAGCGTTTTTATCGCAACCCGAAAGCGGTCGCGTTCCAGACGCAGCTCTATTTCCTGTTCCAGCGGTCGCGCCAGCTGCAGGACCTGCGCCAGTCGGACTTGTTCGAGAAGGTTCGTGTCGCCGACTACATGCTCGAGAAAGACCGTCTGTTTGCGCGGCTCACGCTCGACGACGAGGAGTTCGCGCTGTACGAGCAGGTCTACGAGAAGCTTGCGCTCGATGCTCCCGTGCCGGACCTCATCGTGTACCTGCAGGCACCCGTCGACGTGCTGCTCGAGCGCATCGCGCGCCGTGGCATCCACTACGAGCAGCAGATCGAACGGCGCTACCTCGAGCGCCTCACGGACGGCTATGCGCGCTTCTTCCTCGAGTACGACGCTGCGCCGCTGCTGATCGTGAACGCCGCCGAGATCGACCCGATCGGCGACGAGACGGATTATCAGATGCTGCTCGCCGAAATCATCCGGGCGCGCAAGGGCCGCCACTACTTCAATCCGCTCAAGAGCTTGCTGTAGGCCGGAGCACCGGTCGTCGTTGCTGTTTCGGGGCCGCTCAGCCATTCTTGCGGCCTCGCACGAGGCGCCTCATGTACACCCAATTGCAACTGCGGGATTCGACACGTCCGCCCATCAACGTGGCGACGCTGGGCCGCATGAAGGAGCAGGGGGAGAAGATCTCCTGCATCACGTGTTATGACGCGAGTTACGCAGCGCTCGTCGACGCCGCCGAAATCGACGTCGTGCTGGTCGGCGACTCGCTCGGTATGGTCATCCAGGGCCACGACACCACGGTGCCGGTCACGCTCGAAAACATCATTTATCACTGCCGCGCGGTAGCGCGCGGCCTGGTTCGCCCGTTCCTGATGGCGGACATGCCGTTCATGACGTACACGTCCAAGGAAACGGCACTCGCGAATGCCGTCAAGTTGATGCAGGAAGGCGGCGCCAAGATGGTGAAGCTCGAAGGCGGGGCAGGGCAGGCCGACATCGTCGAGTTTCTCGCGAGCCACGACATTGCGGTGTGCGCGCACCTCGGGCTGCGCCCGCAGTCGGTGCACAAGACGGGCGGGTTTCGCGTGCAGGGTCGTGAGGAAGCGGCTGCCGATAAAATGCGCAGCGACGCCAAGCTGCTGCAGGACGCGGGTGCGGACGTGGTGCTGCTCGAGTGCGTTCCGTCGCACCTCGGCAAGGAGATCACCGCGGAACTGCACGTGCCCGTCATCGGCATCGGCGCGGGCCCGGACACGGATGGCCAGATCCTCGTGCTGTACGACGTGCTCGACATCACGCCGGGACGCAAGCCACGCTTCGTGCAGAACTTCCAGCAGGGGCGCGACAGTCCGCTGGTCGCGCTGCAGGCCTTCGGCCAGGCCGTGAAGAGCCGCGCGTACCCTGCCCCCGAACACTGCTTCTGACACCATCACCGCCGACGTCACCAGGGCGCCCGACCGATGCAAACGATCACGCGGATCGCGCAGTTGCGCGAAACCGTCACGCGCTGGCGCCTCGCGCGCGAAAGCATTGCTTTCGTGCCGACGATGGGCAACCTGCACATGGGCCACGCCAGCCTGATGTCTGCCGCGCACCTGCACGGCAGGCGCGTGATTTCGAGCATCTTCGTGAACCCCATGCAGTTCGGACCATCTGAGGACTTCAGCGCCTACCCGCGCACGCCCGATGACGACGGCAGGCTGCTCGACGAATACGGCGTCGATCTGCTGTTCCAGCCGACTGTCGAGGAGATGTATCCGGCGGGCAGCGTCGGCAGCACCGTGATCGACGTGCCTGGCCTCACCGACATCCTGTGTGGCGTGTACCGGCCGGGTCACTTCCAGGGCGTGGCGACCGTTGTCGTGAAGCTGCTTTGCCTGGTGCAGCCGGATGTCGCGATTTTTGGCGAAAAGGATTTCCAGCAACTCACCGTGATCCGGCGCGTCGTCGACGACTTGAACCTGCCGGTGAAGATCGTTGGCGCGCCAACGGTGCGTGCCGAGGACGGGCTCGCCTTGAGTTCGCGCAATCGTTATCTATCCCCAAGCGATCGTGCGATCGCCCCCGCGATGTACCGCGCGCTCGGCCAGGCCAGGCGCCGAGTCGAGGCCGGCGACACCGACTACGCCGGCATGCAGGCGGAGGGTCTGGCCGCGCTGCAAGCGGCCGGCATCAACCCCGATTATTTTGAAGTGCGCACGGCGGACCGGCTGGCAATGCCAACAGAATTCGACGTGAGCATCGTCGTGCTGGCGGCGGGTCGACTGGGCAAGGCGCGGCTGATCGACAACATCCAGTGCGCGGCTCCGAGAAGGGGTTAGGGGATAGGGGATAGGGGTTAGTCGCCCTCACCCGGCCTTGCGGCCGACCTCTCCCGCAAGCGGGAGAGGTGCTCCAGTGCCCAGACAACGTGCTCGCGCACCAGTTCGCTCGCATGTTCCCTGCGTGACTCCAACGCCGCGACCACCTCGACAGTGCGCGGCGCATTCCCCAGCGCGACTGCAATGTTGCGCAGCCATCGCTCGTAACCGATTCGCCGGATCGCGCTGCCCTCGGTGTATGCGAGGAACTCGGCTTCGGTCCACGCAAACAGGTCGACCAGACTCGGCGCGTCGAGGCGATGCCGCGTGCGAAAGTCGGGTTCCGCGGTCACTTTGGCGTAGCGGTTCCACGGACACACCAGTTGGCAGTCGTCGCACCCGTAGATGCGGTTGCCCATCGCCGCGCGAAATTCCTCGGGGATCGGGCCGTGCAGCTCGATGGTGAGGTACGAGATGCAGCGACGCGCATCGAGTTCGTACGGCGCGACGATCGCTTGCGTCGGACAGACGTCGATGCAGGCCGAGCACGAGCCGCAGTGTGATGCCACGGGCGCGTCGAGCGGCAGCGGCAAGTCCGTGTAAATTTCGCCGAGAAAAAACCAGGATCCATCGTGACGATCGAGCAGGTTGGTGTGCTTGCCCACCCAGCCCAGGCCCGCATCGCGCGCCAGGGCGCGCTCGAGCACCGGCGCGCTGTCCGTGAAGGCGCGATAGCCCGCCGTCCCCGCAGCGTGCGCAATGCGGTCCGCCAGTTGCGCCAGGCGGTGGCGCAGCACCTTGTGGTAATCGCGTCCCAGCGCGTAACGGGATACGTAGCCGAGCAGCGGGTCCAGCAGCACCGCTTCCGGGTCGGCGCCTTCGACGCGGTAGTCCATGCGGGCGCTCACCACGCGCAGCGTCCCGGGAATCAACTCGGCGGGGCGCGAGCGACGGGTGCCGTGCCGAGCCATGTACTCCATCGTGCCGTGCCGGCCCTGCTCCAGCCACGCAGCCAGTCGCAGCTCGTCGTCGGCGAGGTCGACGCCCGCAATGCCGACTTTCTGGAAGCCGAGCTCACGGCCCCATTCCTTGATCGACTGCGCGAGTGTTGCGGCGGCCTGCATGTGACGGTACGGAGGGGGTAGGGAGGTTGGCAGTATAATCGCCGCATGCACCCGCTCCCCGCCGGGATCTTTTCCGCAGCCGCTGTGCGTGCGCTCGACCGGCGAGCCATCGAGCATTGCGACCTTCCCGGCTATGAATTGATGACCCGTGCCGGTCACGCCACGCTCAATGCCGTGCGCCTGCGCTGGCCTGCGGCGCGGTCCGTCGTGGTCTGTTGCGGGCCCGGCAACAACGGCGGTGACGGCTACGTGGTGGCCCGCATCGCTCGCGCGCAAGGTTTGCAGGTGCACTGCGTGGCAACGGTCGACCCAGCTGCGCTGCGGGGCGACGCGCGGCGTGCTTACGACGATTTCCTGACCGCAGGCGGGCAGTCCATCCCCTGGCAACCGCAACTGCTGTCGAGCGTCGCTGAAATCGTCGTGATCGATGCGCTGTTCGGCACCGGACTCACGCGTCCCGTCACGGGCCTCGCAGCCGACTGCATCGACGCCATCAATGCGTCGTCACGCCCGGTGGTGGCCGTCGACATTCCGTCGGGATTGCACTCCGACACAGGTCGCGTGCTGGGCCGCGCGGTGCGTGCCGATCTCACGGTCACGTTCATCGGCCGCAAGCTCGGTCTTTACCTGGGCGACGGCCCGAATCATTGCGGCACGATCGTCTGCGACGACCTCGACGTGCCGATCACCACGTATGACGGTCACACGCCCGCGTTGCGCTTGCTGGATGAATCGGTGGTGATCGAGGCGTTGCCGCAGCGCGAGCGCTCGGCGCACAAAGGCCGCCACGGTCACGTGCTGGTCGTGGGCGGTGCTGCAGGCATGGGCGGAGCCGCGAGACTTGCTGGTGAGGCCGCCTTGCGTGCCGGCGCTGGAGTCGTGACCGTCGCGACGCACCCGGTGAGCCTGCCTGCGCTGGCGTCGCGCCCTGAACTCATGTCGGTGCCGCTCGACGGCATCGCTGCGATCGAGCGTGCGCTCGAGCGGGCCACGGTCGTCGCGCTTGGGCCAGGTCTCGGGACGTCGCCGTGGGCCCGGGAACTGTTCGACGCCGTGCTCGCGACGCGCAAGCCGCTCGTCGTGGACGCCGACGCGCTCAACCTGCTGGCGCAGTTCCCCAGTCATCGTGATGACTGGGTGCTGACGCCGCATCCGGGCGAAGCCGCGCGTCTATTGCAGACGTCGACCGTCGCGATCCAGGAAGACCGGCTCGCCGCGGCCAAGGCACTGCAGGCCCGCTACGGTGGCGTCGTCGTGCTCAAGGGCGCCGGTTCGTTGGTGCAGGGCGCGCACGACAGCGGCTGGCTCTGCGACCGCGGCAACCCAGGGATGGCCGTGGCCGGCATGGGTGACGTGCTCACGGGCGTGATCGCCGGCATCGCTGCGCAATGTGAAACGCTCGATCTCGCGGCGCGCGCCGGCGTTTACGTTCACGCCGTGGCAGGCGATCGTGCCGCGCAGGCAGGCGGGGAGCGCGGTCTGCTCGCGGGCGACGTCATCGATCAACTGCGCGCCTGCGTGAATCCCTGATGCTGCCACCAATGCTCATGCGCGGCGCGGACGAAATGCGTGAACTCGGCGCACGGCTCGCGCACGTTCTGCTGTCGGCGCCTGCCAGCGGATCGCTGCTGGTCACGTTGTCTGGCGACCTGGGCGCCGGCAAGACCACGCTGGTCGGCGGCCTGTTGCATGCACTTGGCCACAGCGGACCTGTGCGCAGCCCTACCTACACATTGATCGAACCTTATCGCTGCGGTGAGCTCGACGTCGTCCACTGCGATTTGTATCGGCTGCGCCATCCTGACGAGCTTGACGACCTCGGGCTGCGCGACCTGCGGGGGCCTGGATCCGTGCTGCTGGTGGAGTGGCCCGAGAAGGCGGCAGGCCGGCTCGGCACCGCGGACCTCGCCGCCGAACTCGCCTACGCCCCTGACGACTCGCGCAGCGTGTCGCTATCGGCGCTGACCGCGGCCGGCCGCGCGGTCCTCGAGCGGCTCTGACCCAACTTGATAAAGCAACCGTATCCTCATAATTTTATTGATGTATCCAGCGCTGGCGCGGTAGATTACGCGCCATGCTGACACCGGCGATCCGTCGCGCTGCCTCAAGCCTGGCCTGGCTGGGCCTGCTATTGGGCTCCGCAGCGGCCGTCGCCGGCACGGCCCGCGTCACGGACGTCAGGCTCTGGTCGGGCCCTGAAGGCACGCGACTGGTCGTCGAGTTGTCTGCCCCGGCCCAGTTCGACGTGTTCACGCTCGACAACCCCGATCGCGTCGTCATCGATCTTGCCAACACGGCCTTGCCTGAGGGCAAGGCGCTGCCTGCCGGGCAGGGTCCCGTGAAGTCGCTGCGTTCGGGTCCACAGCAGGGTCACGGACTGCGCTTCGTGCTGGACCTGACCGAGGCGCAGAAGCCGCACAGTTTCATCGTGGGTCCTGATGGCGCCGCGGGGCATCGCCTCGTCGTTGAACTGCCGGGTCGCGCCACCACCGTGATCGCGCCAACGAGTGCACCGCGCACGGCGCCGGCCGGCAACGAAGTGCTGGCCATGGCGACTGACACGACCCGCGCAATGGCGGCTCCCGTCTCGCCCGCCACGCCGAAGATCAACGAGCCTGTGCTGCCCCCCGTCAAGTCCGCAACCGCAATCATGCAGGGGCGCGATCTCGTGATCGCCATCGACGCCGGGCACGGGGGACAGGATCCGGGCGCGCTGGGCCGCGGCGGTACACGGGAAAAGGACGTGACGCTGGCGATCGCGCGCAAGCTTGCTGCAGACATCAACGCCGAGGCCGGCATGCGTGCCGTGCTGGTGCGCGAAGGCGACTACTTCATCACGCTGGGGGCACGCACGCGCAAGGCGCGGCAGCTTGGCGCCGACATGTTCGTCTCCATCCACGCCGACTCGGTGGCGAACCGCGAGGTGAGCGGTTCGTCCGTGTACGTGCTTTCGTTGCGCGGCGCGAGCGACGAGGCGGCACGCTGGCTGGCCGAATCTGAAAACGCCGCGGACCTCAGGGGTGGCGTGTCGGTCGCCGAGGGCAGCGACGTGCTGGCGTCGGTACTGCTCGATGTCACGCAGAAGGAATCGATCAGCAACAGCGTCGAGGCGGCGGACAGCGTGCTCACGGCGCTGCGCGGAGTGGGCAGCGTGCACGGCGTTTCGCGCGTGCGGCACGCCGGTTTCGTCGTGCTCAAGTCGCCGGACATCCCCTCGATGCTGGTCGAAACCGCCTTCATCTCGAACGCGGCGGACGAGCGTCGCCTGCGCGATCCGGACCACCAGCAGCGCATCGCGGCCGCAGTAAAGACCGGCGTGCGTAATTACTGGTACGACAAGGCACCGCCTGGATCCAAGCTGGCCGCCATCATCGCGGCACAACGCGCTGCCGCGGCGGGCGGCGCCGTCGCGGTCGCGGGTCGCTGACCCGTCGCTTTGCTATGCTCGCGCACCCGGCGCGAGCCGCCATTCCGTCCGCTTCCGCCATGCCGATCCGGGTCCTGCCCGAGCAACTCGTCCACCAGATCGCCGCCGGTGAGGTCGTCGAACGCCCCGCGTCCGTGGTCAAGGAGCTGGTCGAAAACAGCCTCGACGCGGGCGCGCTCGCCATCGACATCGAAGTGGAGAAGGGCGGCGCCGAGCTGTGCCGCGTGCGCGACGACGGCGGGGGCATCGCGAGGGACGAGCTGCTGCTGGCGCTGGCGCGGCATGCAACGAGCAAGATCGGCAGCATCGATGACCTCGAGTGCGTGCGCACGCTGGGCTTTCGCGGTGAAGCGCTGCCGAGCATCGCCTCGGTATCGCGCATGCGCATGATCTCGCGGCCGCGCGATGCCGAGATCGCGCAGATGGTCGCGGCCGTCGACGGCGCGCTGACGGGCCCGGCGCCGCATCCACATCCGCACGGCACGACGGTCGAAGTGCGGGATCTCTTTTTCAACGTGCCCGCGCGCAAGAAGTTCCTGCGCGCAGAGCGCACTGAGCTGACGCAGATCGAGCGCCTCGTGGAGCGCATCGCGCTGAGCCGATTCGACGTGGGGTTTCGACTGTCGTCGGCGCGCAAGGTGCTGGCTGACCACCCGCCTGCGCGCGACGAGCGCGCCCGGGACGCACGTGTTGCCTCGATGCTGGGCGAAGACTTCGTTGCCAACGCCATGAAGCTCGAACACGAAGCGTCGGGCATGCGCTTGCATGGCTGGTTCTGCCTGCCGACGTATGCGCGCAGCCAGTCCGACCAGCAGCACTTTTACCTGAACGGGCGGCCGCTGCGCGACAAGCTGGTCGCGAGCGCCGTGCGACTCGCCTATCGCGACGTGCTGTTCCACGGCCGTCATCCCGCGTACGTGCTGTACCTCGAGATGGATCCCGTGCGAGTCGACGTGAACGCGCACCCGCAGAAGCTCGAAGTGCGCTTCCGTGAGCCGAGACTCATTCATGATTTCCTGTTTCGCACACTTGAGCGCGCGTTGTCGGAAACGCGTCCGACCCAATCTGCCGCCGCTGCGATTCCTGCCGCTCGCGCGGAATGGTCGCTGCCTCGCACTTCACCGCTCGACTGGACGCGCTCACGCGCCAGCGACACGGTTTCCGACACAGCGCGCAGCGCCTTTCCGACTAACCCCTATCCCCTAACCCCTAACCCCTTTCCTCCCCTAACCCCTAACCCCTTTCCTGCCGCCGGCGAACACCCCCTCGGCTACGCCATCGCGCAATTGCATGGCGTTTACATCCTGGCGCAAGCGCAGGGCGGTCTGGTGCTCGTCGACATGCATGCGGCTCATGAGCGCACCACGTATGAGCGCCTGAAAGCGTCGCTGGCCGCGGACCGTCTGCCGGCGCAACCGCTGCTCGTGCCGATCGCCGTCAACGTTGCGCTTGCCGATGCGGACGAAGCTGAAGCGCATGCGACGCTGTTCTCGAGCCTGGGCCTCGACGTCGATCGCAGCGGTCCCGCGCAACTGCTGTTGCGCTCGACGCCCGCGCTGCTGCCCAACATGGATGGGGCGACGCTGCTCAAGGACATGATCGCGGACCTGCGCGAGCACGGCCGCGAAGCCGCATCCGCCGCCTTCGATCGTGCGCTGGGCACGATGGCGTGCCACCAGGCCGTGCGCGCCAATCGCCTTCTTGAGGTGGCCGAAATGAACGCGTTGCTGCGTAAAATGGAACAGACCGTGCGCAGCGACCAATGCGTGCATGGCCGACCCACCTGGTCGTTCGTGAGCATGGACGACCTCGACCGCCTTTTCCTGCGTGGACGATGACCAACCTGGTTGCAGCTACGAATGAGGCCCCGGACGCCGTCTGCATCATGGGGCCGACCTGCACGGGCAAGACGGCGCTCGCGCTCGAACTGGCGACCCGACATCCGATCGAGATCGTGAGCGTCGATTCGGCCCTGGTGTATCGCGGCATGGACATCGGCACCTCGAAGCCGACGCGGGCTGAGCAGGCAGCCGTGCCGCACCACCTGATCGACATCTGCGATCCCGCCGACCCGTATTCGGCGGGACGTTTCCTGCGCGATGCCCTGGCGTGCATTGACGGTATCCGCACCCGTGGCCGCGTGCCGTTGCTCGTCGGCGGCACCATGCTGTACTACCGGGCCCTCACGCACGGCCTGGCGCCGCTGCCCGAGGCCGACCCGACGGTTCGCGCCGCCCTCGAGATGGTCGCCCAGTCCGCGGGCTGGCCAGCGCTGCACGCACAGCTGGCCGAGCAGGATCCAGTCGCGGCCAGCCGCATCCAGCCGGCCGATGCGCAGCGCATCCAGCGGGCCCTCGAAGTACTGCAACTCACCGGTGAGCGCCTCTCCGACCTGCAGCAGCAGTCCGAGCCTCCGCCCGTGCGGCTGGCCCGGTTCGCGCTGGTGCCGGTCTCGCGCGAGGCGCTGTATGCGCGCATCAATACGCGCTTCGATGCGATGCTCGCGGCGGGCCTGCTGGACGAGGTCCGGGCACTGTGGGCGCGCGGCAATCTCGACCCGGATCTGCCCAGCCTGCGGGCAGTGGGATATCGACAACTGTGGAATCACCTCGCCGGGGAGTGCAGCCTCGAGGACGCGATCGCTGCCGCAAAACAGGCAACCCGCAACCTGGCAAAGAGACAGCTGACCTGGCTGCGGGCCGACCCGGGCATTGCGTGGGTGACGGCCCTTGAAGCCGCCGATCTAGTCCCGATATCCGACGCACTGACGAGCGCGGCGGGAAAAATTGGCGCGAAAGCCCTGTGCTAGACTCGCTGTGTTTTCGCTGGGCTAGATAAGAAAACAGGAGACTATAACAATGGCCAAAGGCCAGTCCCTTCAGGATCCTTTCCTGAACGCGCTGCGAAAAGAGCGCATTCCAGTATCCATCTATCTGGTCAATGGCATCAAGCTGCAGGGCCAGATCGACTCGTTCGACCAGTTCGTGGTCCTGCTGCGCAACAGCGTGAGCCAGATGGTCTACAAGCACGCCATTTCCACGGTCGTTCCGGCCCGGAATGTGCGACTGCCGGCGGGCGAAGACGACCTGCCACCCCTCGATGACGCCCCCGAGGGCTGAGCCGTCGGGGCGAGGACGATGATCATTGTTTGAAAGGCCGGCCAGCGGCGAACGCGCCATCCTAGTTTGCGTGGGGCTCGGTGCAGCTCCGGACCCCGACCGCATCGAAGAGTTCGGCGCGTTGGCGCGCTCGGCCGGCGCTCAGGTACTCGAAGTGCTGACACCCACGCGCAAGTCGCCTGATCCCCGCTTCATGATCGGGACGGGCAAGGTCGAGGAAGTCCGGGCGCGTGTCGTCGAACTCGGCGCCGACCTGGTGGTGATCGATGCGCCCCTGCGCCCGAGCCAGGAACGCAATCTCGAAAAAGAACTGCAGTGCCGCGTGCTCGATCGCAGCGGACTCATCCTCGATATCTTCGCGCAGCGCGCACGCAC
Organism: Gammaproteobacteria bacterium; assembly: GCA_031404015.1. GTDB lineage: Bacteria > Pseudomonadota > Gammaproteobacteria > Steroidobacterales > Steroidobacteraceae > RPQJ01. The sequence continues at coordinate 13,290 of JANNGT010000132.1, forward strand.
CTTCGAAGGCAAGCTGCAGGTCGAGCTGGCGCAGCTGCAGCACATGTCGACGCGGCTCGTGCGCGGCTGGACCCACCTCGACAGCCAGCGTGGTGGTGGCATCGGCTTGCGCGGACCGGGCGAAACGCAGCTTGAAACCGACCGCCGGCTCATCGGCAAGCGGATCAAGACACTCAACGACCGCATCGAAAAGGTGCTGCAGCAGCGCGAGACGACGCGCCAGGAACGCAAGCGCCAGGAAGTGCCGACGATTGCGCTCGTTGGTTACACCAACGCTGGCAAGTCCACGCTGTTCAACCGGTTGACCCATTCGGACGCCTACGCGGCCGACCAGTTGTTCGCGACGCTCGATCCCACCGTGCGGCGTTTGCACCTCGCGCCCGGACTCGAAACAGCACTCGCCGACACCGTGGGTTTCGTGCGCGACCTGCCTCACGAACTGGTGGCGGCGTTCCGCTCGACGCTGCAGGAATCCCGCGAGGCCGACCTGCTGTTGCACGTGATCGACGCCTCCGATCCCGAACGCAGCGACCGTATTGCACAGGTGGACGAAGTCCTTGAATCGATCGGCGCACAAGGCGTGCCGCAGATCGCCGTGTACAACAAGATCGACCGCACCGGCGAACCTGCGCGGTTCGAAACGGGCGAGGGCGGACTCATCGATCGCATCTGGCTCTCGGCCCACAGTGGCGAGGGGCTCAAACTGCTGCTGCAGGCCCTGCACCAGCGCCTCGGGGCCGACCTCTGGCGTGGTACGTTGCTGCTCCCGCCCCGGGCGGGCCGAGCGCGGGCCCGCCTGTTCGCCGCCGGGGCCGTGATCGGGCAGAACCAGCTCGAGGACGGGTCCGTCGAGGTCGAGGTGAGCCTGCGACGGCAGGACCTGGAACGAATCTGCCGCGAGGACGGTATCGAAGTGCCTGCGTCAAACGCGCCTTGTGCCGATGACGAGCGGTTTCTACAATCAACGATCCCTCTGGCGAGCCGGGGCGCGGCATGACAGCCGCAACCCGCATCAAGCGCCTCGGTTTCGCCCTGCAGTCTCTCAAATCACACGCATCCGGAGCACTCCCACCCATGGCCTGGAACGACCCGGGCAGGAATCGCAATCCCTGGGGCAATCGCCCCGAGAAGGGAGCGGCCGACCTCGATGAGGCCCTGCGCAACCTGCAACGCAAACTGTCCCAGATGTTCGGTGGCGCCGGCGGCGGCGGCGACGAGGGTGGGGGCGACGATGGCCGCGGAGGCGGCAGTGGCGGCTCAGGTGGTGGCAGCAGCGCCATGCGCGGCTTTGGCTTCGGCACGGTTGCGCTGGTGCTGCTCGGCATCTGGGCGCTCACCGGCATCTACATTGTCGACGCCGCGGAGCGCGGCGTCGTGACGCGCTTTGGCAAGTACGTCAGCACCACTGGGCCGGGGCCCAGCTGGCACATCCCATGGCCGATCGAAACCCGGCAGATCGTCAACATCGAGTCGATCGAAGGCGTGACGGACCAGACCCGCATGCTCACCTCCGACGAGAACCTGGTCGACATCAACATCGCCGTGCAGTACCGGCGGGCCGAGCCGGTGGCGTATGCGTTCAACGTCCGCGATCCAGACCAGACGCTGAAGGAAGTCGCCGAGAGCGCCATCCGCGAAATCGTCGGCCGCAGCCAGCTCGACTTCGTGCTCGAGCAGGGCCGCCAGGAAATCACCGCTAAAACGAAGGAACTGGTGCAGCGCACACTCGACGCCTACAAGACCGGCATCGAAGTGACGTCCGTCAACCTGCAGGGTGTCAGTGTGCCCGAGCAGGTGCAGAGTTCGCAGCGCGATGCGATCAAGGCGCGTGAAGACCGCGAGCGCCTCGCGCTCGAGGCGCAGGCTTACGCCAACGACATCCTGCCAAAAGCGAAAGGCTCTGCTGCGCGGCAATCGGAGGATGCGGCGGCCTACAAAGCGCGCATCGTCGCCGACGCGGAAGGTGAAGCGCAGCGCTTCACGTCACTCCTTGGCAGCTACGAGAGGGCACCCGGCGTCACGCGCCAACGCCTTTACTTCGAGACCATCGAGGAAGTGCTCGGCAATACCAACAAGGTGCTGGTGGACACGAAGGGCACTGGCAACATGATCTACCTGCCGCTCGACAAGTTATCCGAAGGTCGCACCCGCACGCTCACTCTGGACGAGCAGCGTCAGGTTCCGGCCACGGTCCAACCGCGTAATGCTGCCGCCGCGGACGAGACGCCGGCCGCCGCGACGACTGAAGCGCCGCGCGAACGGGGGACACGCTGATGCCAAACCGTGGTTACGTGCCGCTGATCCTCATCGGCGTCGCCATCCTGCTGTTCTCGATGTCGGCGTTCACGGTGCGCGAGACGGAACTCGCCGTGAAGTTCCGGCTGGGCGAGATCGTGCGCTACGACTATGAGCCGGGTCTGCACTTCCTGACGCCCCTCATCAACAACGTGGTCAAGTTCGACAGGCGCATCCTCACCGAGGATTACCCGGCCGAACAGTTCCTGACCAGCGAGGGCAAGATCCTGCGCATCAACTTCTTCGTGAAGTGGCGCATCAGCGACGTGTCGCGCTACTACACGTCGACGGCAGGCGGCAGCGAGGAAATCGCGAACCGCCGGCTCGGTGAAATCATCAAGGACGGCATCAAGACGGTCATCGCGCGACGCACGATCCAGCAGGTCGTTGCGGCAGATCGCAGCGAGTTCCTCGCCGAGGTGCTCAAGATCGCGGGCAACAACGTCAAGAACCTGGGCATCACGCTGGTCGACGTGCGCGTGAAGAACATCGAATTGCCGGAAGAAGTCAGCGAATCGGTCTTCAACCGCATGCGCCAGGATTTCGCCAGGCAAGCCGCGCAGCTGCGAGCCGAAGGTTCGGCGGTGTCCGAAACCACGCGCGCAGAGGCCGACCGGCAGCGCACCGAGATCCTTGCAAATGCATACCGCGACGCGGAAATCATCAAGGGCCAGGGCGACGCCATCGCGGCCGATATTTATTCCAAGGCATATGGCGCGAACCCCGAGTTCTTCACGTTCCACCGGTCGATGCAGGCCTACCGTCGATCGCTCGGCAAGCAGGGCGACATGCTGGTCATCTCGCCCGACGGCGAATTCTTCAAGTACCTGAAGGAATCCGGTGGGCGCTGACGGCCGCGCCTGGTCACCGCGGTCGTGCCCTAGCGCGCTCTGATGGACTGGCGCGACCTCTGGGCGGCCTTCGCCCTTTACCTCGTGCTCGAGGGGGTGCTGCCTTTCCTGAATCCAGGCGGCGCCAGGAAGGCGTTCAGCACGCTGTCCCAGCTGGATGAACGCATATTGCGCCGGATCGGCCTGGGCAGCATGATTGCAGGTTGCGTCGTGCTCTACCTGGTGCGCGGGAGCTCTTGACCGTCCTCCGTGCACTTATCACTAGTCACTAGTCACTACTCACTTCCCAATGTCCAAGAATCTCGTCGTCATCGGCGCCCAGTGGGGCGACGAGGGCAAGGGCAAGATCGTGGACCTGCTCACCGAGCGGGTCGGCGCGGTCGCGCGTTTCCAGGGTGGCCACAATGCGGGCCATACCCTCGTCATCGACGGCGCCAAGACCGTGCTGTCGTTGATTCCCTCGGGCATCCTGCACCCCGGCGTGCAGTGCCTGATCGGCAACGGCGTGGTCGTCTCGCTCGAGGCGCTGTTCCGCGAGGCGGACATGCTGGTCCAGCGCGGGATCCCGGTGTACGACCGGCTGAAGGTGAGCCCCAACTGCGCCGTGATCCTGCCGTCGCACGTTGCGCTCGATCGCGCGCGCGAGCGTGCCCAGGGCGCCAACGCCATCGGCACCACCGGTCGTGGCATCGGCCCCGCCTACGAAGACAAGGTGGCGCGCCGCGCCGTGCGCCTCGCCGACCTCATGCAGCGTGATCGCCTGGCGTCGCGGCTGGGTGAAATCCTGGACTTCCACAATTTTGTGCTCAGTCGCTATTTCTCGGCCGAAACCGTCGACTTCCAGCGCACGCTCGATGAACTCATCGCCCAGGCCGAGCGCATCGAGCCGCTGCTCGCTGACGTGAGCGTGCTGCTGCGCAACGAGATGAAGCGCGGCACCAACCTGATGTTCGAGGGCGCGCAGGGCGCGTTGCTCGACGTCGACGTCGGCACCTATCCGTTCGTCACCTCTTCGAACACGATCGCCGGCGAAGCGGCCGTCGGCACGGGCATCGGCCCGCGCGACATCAATGCGGTGCTCGGCATCGTGAAGGCCTACACCACGCGCGTGGGCGCGGGCCCTTTCCCGACGGAACTGTTCGACGAAACGGGCGAACACCTCTCGCGGGTCGGCCACGAATTCGGCGCAGTGACTGGCCGGCCACGTCGTTGCGGCTGGTTCGATGCGGTCGCAATGCGGCGCGCAGTCATGCACAACAGCCTCTCGAGCCTGGGCGTGACCAAGCTCGACGTAATGGACGGCCTCGACACGTTGCGCATCTGCACCGGGTATCGCATCGATGGCGAGATCCGCGACGAGCCACCGTTGCTGCCGCATCGATTTTCGGAATGCGTGCCGGTGTACGAAGAGCACCCGGGCTGGACCGAGCCCACTCGCGGCATCACGGATTTCAGCAAGCTGCCCGCGAATGCGCGCAGCTACCTGGCCCGCATGGAAGAACTGGCCGGCGTACCGATCGACATCGTTTCGACGGGCCCGGACCGTGCCGAGACGATCGTGCTGCGGCATCCGTACGACTAGGAAGGGCAGGAAGGACAGGAAGCGCAGGAAGCGCAGGAAGCGTAGGAAGGCCCGGAACGTTGCCCCATCGTCGTGCTTCAGTCCAACTAGTCCGTATGCCCCCAAAAATGCCTCTGACTTAGCATCCGGACGCGCTGAGGATGCGAAAGTCACCGTAACCTTCCTGTCCTTCCTGTCCTTCCTGTCCTTCCTGCCCTTCCTGCCCTTCCTGAGCTTCCATGAAACCCTACGAATCCCCCTGGATGGACGACGACCTGCGCATGCTGCGCGAGGCGATTTCGCGCTTTGTCGAGACGGAGTTCGTGCCGCTCGACGAGAAGTGGCGCAAGCAGCATCACGTCGACAAGGAAGCCTGGCGCAAGATCGGCGCGGCCGGCTTCCTGCTCCTGGACATCCCGGCCGAGTATGGCGGCGGTGGCGGCGATTTCCGTCACGAGGCGCTGCTGTATGAAGAAACCATGCGGCGCGGCCTCTCGGGCTTCGGGCAAGGCGTGCACAGCATCGCCGCGCATTACGTCCTCAATTACGGCACCGAGGAACAGAAGCAGCGCTGGCTGCCGCGCATGGCGCGAGGAGAATTGATCGGCGCGATCGCGATGACGGAACCCGGCGCGGGTTCGGACCTGAAGGGCATCCGCACGCGTGCCGTGCGCGATGGCGATCATTACGTCGTCAACGGTTCCAAGATCTTCATCACCAACGGCGGCAGCGCCGAGCTGCTGATGCTCGTCGTGCGCACGGATCCCACCGATCGCGGTCGCGGCCTTTCATTGCTGATGGTGGAAACCACCGGCCTCGAGGGTTACCGCGTCGGCCGCGTGCTCGACAAGATGGGGCAGCAGGCGCAGGACACGGCGGAGCTGTTTTTCGAGGACGTGCACGTACCGGTCGATTGCCTGCTGCGGCAGGAAGGCGAGGGCATGCACATGATGATGGGCGACCTGCCGTACGAGCGGTTGCTGATTGCGCTCTGCGGCGTGGCGGCGATGGAAGGCGCGCTCGAGGAAACGATCAAGTACGTCAACGAGCGCCAGGTTTTCGGGCAGCCCGTGGCTGCGTTCCAGAACACCAAGTTCAAGCTGGCCGAGGCTGCAACGCACACTCGCGTTGCACGCGTGTTCGTCGACCGCTGTATCGAACTGCTGCTCAAGGGCGAGCTCGACACCGAGACCGCCGCCATGGCGAAGTGGTGGGTCACCGACCTGCAGCAGAAGGTCATCGACGAATGCCAGCAGCTGTTCGGCGGCTACGGCTACATGAACGAATACCGCATCTGCCGCATGTTTGCGGACTCGCGCGTGCAGCGGATCTATGGCGGCACGAACGAAGTCATGAAAGAGCTGATCTCCCGCTCGCTCTGACTTTCACTGCCGTCGCGTCGAGGGTGGCCGCAGGCCTGCCGTAGCGCCATAATGGTGCGCTGCAAAAATGCCTGATCGCTTGACCCTGGAGTCGCTCCATGACCGACCGCATCGAGAAATTCGGCCTCCAGGTCGCCCGTCCCCTGCACGACATGATCGAGAACGAGGCCCTGCCTGCGACAGGCGTTGCCGCGGACACGTTCTGGCAAGGGCTCTCCGAACTCGTGCACGGCTTCGGTCCCCGTAACCGGGCGCTGCTCGAGCGACGCGACCAGCTGCAGGCGCAGATCGATGCCTGGCACCGTGCCCACCGCAGCGAGCCGCACGACGCAGACGCTTACAGGTCCTTCCTCTACGAAATCGGCTACCTCGTGCGTGAGGGCGACGATTTCCAGATCGATACCACCGGCGTCGATCCCGAAATCGCATCCATGCCGGGTCCGCAGCTCGTGGTGCCGGTCATGAATGCGCGTTATGCGCTGAACGCGGCGAATTCCCGCTGGGGCAGCCTCTACGACGCGCTGTACGGGACGGACGCGCTGGGCGATCTACCGCCGGCCGGCCCGTTCGATGATGCGCGTGGCGCGCGGGTGATCGCCTGGGCCAAGCGATTCCTGGATGGCGCGGCGCCGCTCGCGCAGGGCAGACACGCGGATGCCACGGCCTATCGCATCGTTGACGGTCGGCTCGAGGTCACCACCGCGCAGGCCTCGGTGACGACCCTCGCCAACCCCACGTTGTTTGCGGGCTACATCGGTACGGCAGCCACGCCCACGACGATCCTGCTGCGGCACCACAACCTGCACATCCAGATTCGCATCGACCGCGCTGACCGCATCGGGCGCACCGACCCGGCGGGCGTGTCCGACGTGATCCTCGAAGCCGCGATCACGACGATCATGGATTGCGAGGATTCGGTGGCGGCGGTCGACGCCGCAGACAAAGCGCTCGCTTACCGTAACTGGCTGGGCCTCATGCGCGGCGACCTCGTGGAAAAGGTGGAGAAGGGCGGCAAGACGTTCGATCGCACCATGAATGAAGATGGGAAGTATGTCGCGCACGACGGCAGCCCGCTGGCGCTCAAAGGCCGCACGCTGATGCTGGTGCGCAACGTCGGTCACCTCATGACGAATCCCGCCGTACTCGATCGCAACGGCAACGAAGCGTACGAGGGATTGCTCGATGCGATGTGCACCGTGCTCATCGCGATGGTCGACCTGCAGAAGCGCGACGGCGTGCGCAATTCGACGCAGGGCTCGGTCTACGTCGTGAAGCCGAAAATGCACGGGCCCGAAGAGGTGGCATTCGCCGACGCGATCTTCACGCACGTCGAGCAGGCACTCGACCTGCCGCGCTACACGGTGAAGCTCGGCATCATGGACGAGGAGCGCCGCACCACGGTCAACCTCAAGGAATGCATCCGTGCGGCAAAGTCACGAGTCGCGTTCATCAATACCGGGTTCCTCGACCGCACGGGGGACGAGATCCACACGTCGATGGAGGCGGGCGCAGTCGTGCGCAAGGCCGATATGAAGTCGCAGGCGTGGATCGCTGCGTACGAATTGTCGAACGTCGAGATCGGCCTCGCGTGCGGCCTGCCGGGCAAGGCGCAAATCGGCAAGGGCATGTGGGCGATGCCGGACCTCATGCACGGCATGCTCGAGCAGAAAATCGCGCACCTGCAGGCGGGCGCGACGTGCGCATGGGTGCCCAGCCCGACAGCGGCAACGCTGCACGCGACGCATTATCACGCGTTCGACGTGCGGGCGCGCCAGGTGGAACTCGCGGCGCCAGGACGGTCGGATCGCCTGACAGGCATCCTGACCATTCCGCTCGCGGCGCAGACGAACTGGTCGGCCGCCGGGATCACGGCGGAAATCGAGAACAATGCGCAGGGCATCCTTGGGTACGTGGTGCGCTGGATCGACCAGGGCGTCGGCTGCTCGAAGGTGCCGGACATCAACAATGTGAGCCTGATGGAGGATCGCGCGACCTGCCGCATTTCCTCGCAGCACATTGCCAACTGGCTGCACCACGGCATCGTGACGCGCGAACAGGTGCTCGAGGTCATGCAGCGCATGGCGGCCGTGGTCGACCAGCAGAATGCAGGCGATCCGCTGTATCGGCCGATGGCGCCGAGTTTCGATGGCGAGGCGTTCAAGGCTGCGTGCGACCTCGTTTTCCTGGGCACGACGCAGCCGTCGGGTTACACCGAGCCGCTGCTCCACGCGCATCGGCTGGTCGTCAAGCGCCGTTGAGTGGTCGCGCGAAGCGCGGGTGCGGGCCTTACCTCTCCCACGTCCGTGGGAGAGGTCGCGCGAAGCGCGGGTGACTGCCCCGCTCTTTTCCCGTCTACTACAGCAGCGCCGCCGCCAACAGCATGACGACGCGGGGTCCGCGCGCTTGCCGCGCTCCGTGTCGGACGCCGCAGCTCGAACGCAGGCGCGAGGCGGCACCGCTCCATCCGACCAGTCGCTGCCACCATCGCATCGCGCCCGTTCGAGCAAGGCTCGCCGTGAATCGCGCGGTTCCTCCGTGCGATTCACGAAGCGCGGTAGACCCGGAGCGCGGTGAGCGCTCGATCCGAAACTCGTTCTCATCGACGAGCCATCCATCGGGCTGTCGCCGCTGATGGTGCAGGAGGTATTCTCGATCCTCAAAAGCCTGCGCGACAAGGGTGTGACGATTTTGCTGATCGAACAGAACGCCAAGATGGCGCTGCAAATGTCCGATTTCGGGCTGGTGCTGGAGCAGGGCCAGACCCGCATCGAGGATACCGCACCGAGCATTCTCGCCGATGCGCGCATTGCCCAGTTGTTCCTCGGCGGCGGATTGGCCCCCGCGGCCGGGAGCGCAGCATGATCAATCGCCAGGCGCTCGTCGGACTGATCGGCGGCA
>JANNGT010000133.1:0-41845 GCA_031404015.1 Gammaproteobacteria bacterium
GCTGCTAATTTCTGACCGCGGCGCAAATTCGCGCCGTGAAAGGGGGAAACAATGCGAACGATAACAAAGTCGATGCTGGCCTTCGTGCTGTGTGCCATGTCTGTCATGACGGCTACACGCGCCGTTGCAGACGAATATCCGCTCGTCGCCGGTGACTTCTGGGAGGTTACCGGGATCCACTTGAAGGACGGCGGTGGCCTGGGGTATGCAAATTTCCTGGCGGCTGAATGGCGCGAGAACCAGGAAATGGCGAAGTCGAAAGGTTGGATCAAAAGTTACATGCTCCTCTCGAATGCTTACGCGCGCGAGGGAGAACCGGACATCTACTTGATCACCATCACGGACCGACTCGCCTCAGGCGCCGAGGGCGAGAAGCGCCAGGCCGAGTACATGGAATGGAAGAAAAAGACCTTGGCGCAGATGGAAAAGGAATCGGGGAACCGCGCCGAGTTCCGCACAATCGGCAGCAATTCCCTGCTGCAGGAAATGACATTCAGGAAGTGAATGTCTGGCGATCCACGGTACGGCTCGCCTGAAACAGCGACCCCGAGCTTTTGTCGGGGTCGTTTTTTTTGCGGCCTACCGCTTTGACCGGTTGACGTTCCTCACCCGCGACCGTTAACGGGTATCGCCGCGCCCGTGATCGCGGCCGCCTCGGCGGACGCCAGGAACACGATCAGCTTGGCGATCGCAGCGGGGCTCACCCAGCGCGAAAAGTCTGCCTTCGGCATGTCGAGGCGGTTGCGGGGCGTGTCGATGATGTTTGGCAGGAGCGCATTGACCGTGATGTGCTGGTCTTTCAGTTCTTCCGCGAGCGCTTCGGTGAGGCGCTGCACGCCGGCTTTGGACGCCGCATAGGCCCCCATCCCGAGCCCCGCCTTCGCTGCCGCGCCGGCACCGATGTTGATGATGCGGCCGCCCCCGCGTTCGAGCATTGCCGGCAGCGCCGACTTGCACGACACGAAAGCCGAACGCAGGTTCATGCTGTACAGCGCGTCCCACGTTGCGACGTCGCCGTCAGCGATCTTTTCCCAGCGAAAGCCACCCGCGATGTTGACGAGCACGTCGATGCCGCCAAACCGCATCGCAATGGCCGCCATCACCTTGCGCGTGCTTTCGACGTCGGCGAGGTCGACCCCGCCGAGCAGCATGTGGCCGGCGGCGCTGAACTCACGCTGGATTTCAGCCGAGGGCTGCGCAACGTCGATCAAGGCAAGCCGCGCACCGGTTTGTCCGAAGGCGTGCGACACCGCAGCACCCAGCGCGCCGAATGCGCCAGTGATGACGACGACGGTTTCGCCAATGGCCATGGGTCGATTCCTCGATCAGTGAACAGTGAACAGTGATTAGTGATTAGTGATTAATCACTAGTCGCTATTCACTAATCACTTCCTCAGCATTCAGGGACGTTGACCGCCAGGCCGCCCTGGCTGGTTTCCTTGTAGATCGTCGACATGTCGTGGCCGGTCTGGCGCATGGTGGCGATGACCTGGTCGAGCGAGACCTTGTGCGTGCCGTCGCCGCGCATCGACAGGCGCGCCGCGTTGATGGCCTTCACGGCGCCCATGGCATTGCGTTCGATGCACGGGATCTGCACCAGCCCGGCGATCGGGTCGCACGTGAGTCCCAGGTTGTGCTCCATGCCGATCTCAGCCGCATTCTCGATCTGTTCGTTGGTGCCGTTCATCGCGGCGACGAGACCTGCCGCCGCCATCGAACACGCGACACCGACCTCGCCCTGGCATCCCATCTCTGCGCCTGAGATCGACGCGTTACGCTTGTAGAGCATGCCGACCGCGCCAGCGACGAGCAGGAAGCGCACGATGCCGTGCTCGCTCGCGCCCTGTTCGAACTTGCGGTAATACGCCAGCACGGCCGGAATGATGCCGGCCGCGCCATTCGTCGGCGCCGTGACGACACGACCGCCGGCCGCGTTTTCCTCGTTGACCGCAAGCGCGAACGCATTGACCCATTCGATGGCGTCGAGCGGGCGGTGCTGGCCCGACTGCTCCAGCAGCACGCGTTGCATGCGCGCCGCGCGGCGGCGCACCTTTAGCACGCCGGGGAGCAAACCGTTGGCTTCGAAGCCGCGCTGGATGCAGCCGTCCATGACCGACCAGATGTGCAGCAGCGCGGCACGGGTTGCGTCATCAGGGCGGAACGCGCGCTCGTTCTCGACCATGAGTTCATGCAATTCGAGCCCGCGGTTGCGCGCCATCTCGAGCAGTTCGTGCGCGGACGTGAACGGATGCTGCACCTGGACCCGTGGGCCACCTTCGTGTGTCTTGCCGAAATCACTCGCACGCACGATGAATCCGCCGCCGGTCGAAAAAAACTCCTCGCGATGCAGCACTTCGCCCGCCCCGTCGAGCGCCGTAAAGCGCATGCCGTTGGGATGCTGCGGCAAGGTCTGGTCGCGGTGAAACAGCAGGTCGAGGGGCTCGTCGAAAGCAACCTCATGCTTGCCGGCGATGCGGATGCGGCCCGTGCTGCGGATGCGCTCGAGCGACGAGTCCATGGTCGCCGGATCGATCGTCGCAGGCTGGTTGCCCTCGAGCCCGAGGAGGATCGCACGGTCGGTGCAGTGCCCCCGTCCCGTCAGTGCCAGCGACCCGTAAGCCTGGGCGACCACTTTGTCCACGCGCCCAAGCACGGCCTTCGACTCCAGGTCGTGCACGAACGCGCAGGCCGCGTTCATCGGTCCCATCGTGTGCGAACTCGACGGGCCAACGCCAACCTTGAAGATGTCGAGGACGCTCAGATCCATGTGATTCCTACTCCATCGCCAGCAGCGAGGCGTTGCCGCCCACCGCCGACGTGTTGATCGTCAGGGTGCGCTCGTGCGCGTAGCGATGCAGATAGTACGGCCCGCCTGCCTTGGGTCCGGTGCCCGAGAGCCCCGAGCCACCGAAAGGCTGCGTGCCGACGACCGCTCCGATGATGTTGCGGTTCACATAGACGTTGCCAGCCGCAACCCGGCTGGCGACGCGTCGGACCGTGCCGTCGATGCGGCTGTGGATGCCGAATGTCAGTCCAAAACCCGTCGCGTTGATCGCATCGATCAGCGCTTCGAGGTCGCGCGCCTTGTAAGTGACGATGTGCATGACCGGGCCAAACCATTCCCGGTCGAGCACGGACAGCGATGCGATCTCTGCCGCCAGCGGCGCCACGAACGTGCCTGCGCGCGTCGCGTCGCCGAGCTTGATCCTGTGGTGCCACGACGCGGACTGCATGACCTCCTGCGCATGGCCTTCCAGCAGCGCGCGAGCGGTCTCGTCGATCACCGGTCCGACGTCGGTCTCGAGGTAGGCAGGATTGCCGACGATGAGTTCTTCCATGTATCCGGCGAGCAACCGCTTGACCTTGGGCGCAATGTCTTCCTGCACGCACAGCACCCGCAACGCAGAGCAGCGCTGCCCTGCGCTGTTGAAGGCGGATTGGACCGCATCGATCACCACCTGTTCCGGCAGCGCTGAACTGTCGACGATCATCGCGTTCTGGCCACCGGTCTCGGCGATCAGCGTGCCGATTGGACCGTTGCGGCTCGCCAGCGTGCGATGGATGATGCGGGCCGTCTCGGTCGACCCGGTGAAGGCCACGCCGGCCACGCGCGGGTCGGCGACCGCGGCGGCACCCACCACGGCGCCATCGCCCGGCAGGAAATGCAACACGTCGGCGGGCACGCCCGCTTGCAGCATCAGGCGCACGGCATGCGCGGCCACCAGGGGCGTCTGCTCCGCCGGCTTTGCGATGACGGCATTGCCCGCCGCGAGCGCCGCCGCCACCTGGCCCGCGAAAATCGCGAGCGGGAAATTCCAGGGACTGATGCACGTGAACACGCCGCGACCGTGCAAGCTGAGTTCGTTGCTTTCGCCTGTCGGTCCCGGGAGTCGTTGCGGGCTGCCGAATTCGTGCCGCGCACGCGCGGCGTAATAGCGCAGGAAATCGACGGCTTCGCGCACCTCCGCGATGCTGTCCGGCACGGACTTTCCGGCCTCGCGCACGCACATGGCCACGAGTTCCGGGGTGTTCTCTTCGAACAAGTCGGCCGCCTTGTCGAGTGTCGTGCCGCGCACGTCAGCAGACGTGGCGTCCCACGCCGGCTGCGCCTGCACCGCGATATCGATCGCAGCACGCACGTGGGCAGCAGTGGCGGTGGCAACGGTGCCGACAAGATCGCCGTGATCCGCCGGATTGCGCAGCGTCTCCGAGTCGCCGGATTGCTCGTCACCACCGACGATCGGGGCAGCGACCCACGGTCGCCGCGAAACGTGCTCCATGCGCGCGGCCATCTCGTGGCACACGGCCCCGTCCGCGAGATGCATGCCGAGCGAGTTCTTGCGCTCAGGCTGATAGATGTCGAGCGGTTGCGGGATACGCTGATGCGCGACCTTGTCGAGCGCGTCGACGGCCCGCACCGGGTCAGCAATGATCGAATCGATCGGCTCGCCCTCGTTGACGATGCGGTTCACGAACGAAGTGTTCGAGCCGTTTTCGAGCAAGCGCCGTACGAGGTAAGGCAGCAGATCCTCGTGCTCGCCGACCGGCGCGTAGACACGGCATGGGATGCCGAGGCCGCCACGATCGGTGACGTGACTGTAGAGCTCTTCGCCCATGCCGTGCAGGCGCTGGAATTCGAAGTCGATGCCAGCCTGCTTCGCCATGCTGGCGACGGCCGCCACCGTGTGCGCATTGTGCGTCGCGAACTGCGGATACAGCACGCCCTTGCCCGCCTCGAAGACGTAGCGCGCGCACGCGAGGTAGGAGATGTCGGTGTTGGGTTTGCGGGTAAAGAGCGGATACGCAGTCAGGCCGCGCTCCTGCCCGCGCTTGATTTCCGCGTCCCAGTAGGCGCCTTTGACGAGTCGCACGTGCAGGATGCGGTCGGTATCGCGCGCGAGGCCGACGATGTACTTGAGCATCGGCAAGGCGCGCTTCTGGTACGTCTGCACGGCGATGCCGAAGCCATTCCAGCCCGCGAGCGAAGGCTCACGGCAGACGGCCTCGAGCTGTTCCATGGTCAGTTCGAGTCGCTCGGATTCTTCGGTGTCGAGCGTCAGCGCGATGCCGGCGTCGCGCGCGAGACGACACAGTTCCACCAACCGTGGCGTCAACTCACGCAGCACGCGCTGCCGGTGCGACCGCTCGAAGCGCGGGTGCATCGCGGAGAGCTTGACCGAAATACTCGCGCGCGATTCGAAATCGGGGTACTCGCCGGTGCGCGCAGCGAGTGCACCGATGGCCGTGCGATACGCGTCGAAATACCGAGTGGCATCCGCCGTGGTGAGCGCGGCTTCGCCGAGCATGTCGAACGTGTACCGATACCGCTTGTTGGCGCCGCTCAGCGAATTGTCGAGCGCCTCCTTCATGGTGCGGCCCATCACGAACTGATGGCCCATGATGCGCATCGCCTGGCGCATGGCCGTGCGCACGACCGGTTCGCCCATGCGACCGACGACACGGCTCATCACTCCTTCCGGCGCCGCCACATCATTCGGGTCGAGACGCACGATGCGCCCGGTGAGCATGAGCCCCCAAGTCGACGCGTTCACGAACAGCGATTGGCTGTCACCCAGGTGACTCGCCCAGTCGCCCGCGCGCAGCTTGTCGGCGATCAATCGATCTGCCGTCTCGTCGTCCGGGATACGCAGGAGTGCCTCGGCGAGGCACATGAGGATGACACCCTCCTGCGAGGACAGGTCGTACTGGCGCAGGAATGCATCGAGCCCCGTCTTGGCCGCGGGCGCCCTGCGCACCGCTTCGACGAATTTGCGGGCCGTGGCCTGGACTTCCTGATGCTGGGCCTCGTCGAGGCGCGCCATGTCGGCCAGGGAGCGGACGATTGCTTCTTCATCGCCGAGGAAATCGGCATTGATCGCCTGCCCCACCGGGGTCAGGAAATCCTGCGCGTCGGCAAACAGAAAACGCGAGGTGGGTGCTTCGCGATTGGAACCGGACATTGGGGATTCGCCTGCAAAGGTGATTCCCCGATTCTATCGAAATCGCAGCAGCCCCGCGGTTTACCGACCGCGGGGCCCGCATCGCGGCCGGAAAGTTACTTGGTCTCGTACAAGAGGCCGACCGTCACCAGCGTATCGGTTTTTTCGATGGTCGGCGCCACGTCCGTGTTGTGCCGAACCTGGTAGCCGACTCGCAGGCCGAGCGCGCCCGAAATCGTCACTTCAAGCCCAAGGTCGTTCTGCACGTAGGTGTTGTCCGAACCTGCTTCGATCAGGAAGCGGTCGACGATCTTGGTTGTGTCGGTGAGCTGGTGTTCGAAGCCGGCGTCGCCACGGAAGATGACACCGTCCTCGGACTCGTTGGTTTCGGCCAGTTCGGCATACCTGTAACCGGGGCCGCCCTGCACCCAGAATTTCGTGCGCTCGCTGTCGATGATCTTGTAACCGAGACCGCCCGACAGCGAAGACTGGAAGTCGTATTGGCTGAATTCGTCGTCCTCGTAACGGGCGGCGCCAAAGCCGTACATGCGGTCGGAGATGGCATATTGCGTCTGCCCGCGCACTTCCCAGCGCTGCGCCGTCTTGTCGCCGTCCTGGCTGCCGTAGTTGCCGGCCAGGCCGAACGTGTGCTGCCACTTGTCGACCGTGTTCTTCAATTCGAGGTTTGCAGTGGCGACCTCGTTTTCGGTGTTGCCACTCGCGAACGAGGCGCCGATATCGCCCTTGCCGGTCCAGTCGGCCAATGCGGGGGTGGCGGCACTGCAGAGCGCGAGTGCAATGCAGAACTGGGGTATGCGGATCGTCGTCATCAGGGCTCCTTGCAGGGCGCTTGGTTGAAAAAAATGGCGCGCGAGTATAATCCGATGCAGTAATTCACAGGGGCGTCCCATGACCGCAGCCGCGCAGATAATCGATGCCACGGTCGAGAACTTCATGTCATCCGTGGTCGAGGCGTCCCACGTGACGCCCGTGCTCGTCGATTTCTGGGCGCCCTGGTGCGGTCCCTGCCGCACGCTGACGCCGCTGCTGGACCGGATTGCGGACGACTACGCAGGCCGCTTCATCCTGGCCAAGGTCAACACCGAAGAGCAGCAGCAGCTTGCATCGCACTTCCAGATACGCAGCATCCCGACCGTGATGCTGGTGCAGAACGGAGAGGTGGTCGACCAGTTCACGGGCCTGCAGCCCGAGGCGGCCATCAAGGCCCTGCTCGACCGGTATGTCGCGCCAGCGGGGGTCGCAGCGGAGCCCGCGGACGCGTTCGAGCCCACCGGCCGGCCGGAGGACCTGGCCGCGCAGTTGCTCAACCGGCGCGACGCCGCGGGGGCTGCAGCCGCGATAGAGGCGTTGGCGGCCGGCCAGGCAGACCATCCCGCCCTCAAGGTGCTGCGGGCCCGGCTCACATTTGTGGAAGCCGCCAACGCACGACCCGATGCAATGGGGCTGCGGGCGGCGCTGGAAGCGAACCCAGCCGACCATTCCGCGCGGCTGGCATTGGCCGCGCACCATGCTGTCGCGGGCGACTACGGCACTGCGCTTGCCGAGTGGCTCGAGGTGATGCGACGCGACCGGGCCTTTGGCGACGAGGCTGGCCGGCGCAGCCTGCTGTTGGCCTTTGACGCGCTGGGCGAGCAGGACCCGCTGGTCACGCAGTACCGGCGGCGGATGGCGAGTTTATTGCATTGATCCTGCATTGATGCGCTGCGGGCGCGGATCGTGCACAAGTCGCCTTGCGCGACTCACCACGACCGCAGTATAAAAACCGTGCCCTGGCCCACTGGTTTTCCCGAATGAACGAGAAGCCGGAATCAGCGGACGATTACGAGGACGAAGACAGCGAGGAAGTCGTCGGTGGAGACGAGGCCCTCGATGTCGATCGCCTCATGCAAGACCTCGAAAAAAAACGTAAACGCGGTGGGCCGAAAGGCGAGGAACCTGCGTGGCGCAAGCTCGAGCGGATCCAGGAGCAGAAGCGCACCTCCGAACTGCTCAGCGATTTCGATGACTATGACGTCGGCGACCGCCGGCCGCGAAAGAGCTAGCTGGAGCGGCCGTCACCGAAATCACCTCGCTGCGATCGCGGCTAGTTTTTTGCGCGTTTCCTCAATTCTTGCAGTCAGCCCGGGCGGCACGGACTTGCCGTAGCTTGCGGCAAACTTGCTCTCTGAATACTTGAGTGCGGCAAGGAGATCGACAGCCGCGGCGCGCGCAGCTGTGGGCTCGATACTCCCCACCTGGCCAATCCAGATTGGCTGGGTGTGCGCGAAATGGGCATAGGACATGATCGGCCAGGCCGTCTTGCCGCCGACCGCGCGCGCCGCGAGCCAACCGCCCGACGGCAGGTCCAGCGTTCCCGCATAGCTGCGGCTGCCCATCCCCTCGAAGCCCTCCAGCGTCTGCACGACCTGGCCGTTGACGACGATTTCCACCCGATCAACCGGGCGCACGCTGGCCAAGTCGAGTGTCCATGCTCGGCGACCCGTTTCCACAAAGCTTCCGGGCACCGTGCCATCGACCTTGAACAGCAACGCCGGACCGGTGGTTACAAAGCCCTTGCCGGAGCGGACCTGCTCCGTGGCGGCTGCGTACCGGTCTGTTGCGTCGGTCGCAGGGACATAGGCTCGCGCCGTTCCGATCGCCGGCAGTCGATAGAAGTTGGCCATCATGTCGGTGCCCGCCGTCGCCGGCATGACGCGGCCGATGTTCAGGAAGCGATACCAGGCTGCGGCGGTGCCGAGAGGGCTGGTCCATTGGCAAACGATCTCCAGCCCCATGCCATCGGTCAGCACGCCGTCGAGTACCAGCTCGTAGGGCAACTCATTGGCGGCGAGATCGAGGAAGGGATCGACGTCGCGCTCCACCGGATGAACGTAAGTCGGGAATATGCCGTTGGCTGCTGCGAAAGCGCTCACCAGCCCGTTGTGCAGATCGCGGTTACCGTACACCGGGACATCCGGCCCGAAGAACCAGGGTTGAAACGCAGACCTGGCCCCGATCAGGCCGATGTGACCGAGATAGTCCGAACGCACCTCCTGCGACAGCATCGCAGTCGTGCCGTCCGCTGCGGTGGCCCGTTGCCCGATGCGCTCGGCATCGATGAAGCGGTTGTGCTGGTTCCAGGCCATCGGTGCGGCAAAATCCAATTTCTCCCCCTGCATCAACGGCAGCAGGCTCTCCAGTTCGAGCTCGTTGACCCCACTGCCGTTCAAATGCACGTGATGGTCGACGGAGACAAACCCCGCTTTTTGCGCATCCCAGATCTCGGCGACGTCCAGCGTGATTTCAGTTTTGATTCCCGCGCGCACGTGCACCGCGGTCTCGCGGGGCAGCGAGAAAGGCCCGCGTGTCGCAACCACCCGATATTCACCCTCTTGGAGTTGCAGCCTGGTGCGCCCCTCGGTGTAAAAATACCCAAGGCCGTTCTGGTTATCGACGAACGTCGCGCCCGCGGGATTGACCAGCGGGTGACCGTCGGCGCGCGTGACGGAGAGTCGGGCCGGAGACACGCGCGCATCCGCGCCGTTTACCACGATCGCAAGCTCGCCGATGGGCGCGCCATAGTCCCAGCGTTCGACAGGCACGCGCTTCGGCTCGCCGCCGGCAGCGCCAATCACCATCAAGGCGAATTGCTGGTTCTTGTCCGCCAGCACATAAAAAATCTGCGAGCCGTCCGCCGACCACGCGGGAAACAGCGCCTTCTGGCCACGGGGCGTGAGCCAGCGCGGGTAAGCCGGCTTGTCGATGTCCATGACGGCCAACCGCACATGATTACCGTCGCCCACGCCATAAACGATGGCCCGCTCCACCGGATGGGTGTCGGGGTTGAGGTGCGCCATCCAGCCCTGCTCAACCAGGATGCGGCTCGTTTTTCCGTCGGCATCGAGGTGACGCAAGGCGTCGCTCCGTCCCGCGTTGTCCTGATAAACCAGCCCGCCATCACGGAGCGAACGTGCGGCGCGGTGTAACCTGGCGCCCTGCGTCAGCGCCGCATCGACACCTGACTGCAGGTCGCGTCGCCAGAGGTCCAGCCGACCAGCGCGTGCAGACGTGTACACGAGATACCTGCCGTCCCGCGTGAACTCAGGATCCAGCTCGATCGCCGGGGTATCGATCACCAGCTCCGGGCCGCCATCCAATCGAGCAATGACGATCGCCGTGTCGGTACCGCTGTCACGCACAAAGGCGATGCGCGTGCCGTCCGGTGACCAGCGCGGCCGCGCATCGATCGCGCTGGCATTGGTCAGCCTCGTGGCCACGCCGGTGTCGAGGTTCAGCAGCCATATCCAGCCTTGATGCGCAGCAGCGAGCGACCTGCCGTCGGGTGAGGGCGCTGGATAGGTCGGCCCGGACGACAGGATCGGAAGGTGTTCCTGTTCGACATAGAGCTGATGCGAAAACGGCTCGGTCCTGGGATAGCGGTTGACCCATTGCGCCGTAGCGGCGCTTGTGGACATCAAACTCGCCAGCGCGAGCAACGCGGACAGACACCTCGTCACCATGTTCTCCCCCATGTGCAGCAGCCTGACCTGATGTTTTTTATTGCGGCAGCAGTCTGGCAGCTTTGAGCACGTTATGACGAACGGCCACGGGTGGCCAGCACCAGTTCCGTGCTAGTGAAAATCCCGCGACGTCGAACGCAGCCGCCCGAGCCATCGGCTCAAGTCGGCCAACCGATGCGCGATCACATGCATCACCTCGCCTTCGCGCTGCAACTTGCCAGCCACGCCCATCAGGCGCGAGCCGATCAGGGCCTGGCGCTGGCGGGTGGCCACGTCGAGCCAGACGATGATGTTGATCGAGCCGTGCTCGTCTTCGAGCGTCACGAACGTCACGCCCTCCGCGCTGCCCGGACGCTGCCGCGTGATGACGAGTCCGGCCGTGCGCACCGTCGAACCGTTGGGCAGCTCGCGCAGGCGCGCGGCATCGACGAAGCCACGGGCCCCGAGATGGTCGCGCAGCAGCGCGATCGGGTGCCGCCGCAGCGTAAGACCCGTGTGCGCATAGTCGGCCACGATGTCCTCACCTTCGCGCGGTGCGCGCAGCAGCGGTATGCCTTCGGCGATGCGCACTTCCGGCAGCACGGGCAACGGGGTTTCCAGCCCGGCCACCTGCCACGCCGCCCGATGCCGATGCCCGCCGAGACCCGTCAATGCGCCGGCCGCGGCGAGGCATCCCATCGCGCGGCGATCGAGCCCGGCCTGCTCGGCCAGTTGCTGCGCGCTGTCGAAGCCCGCGCCTTGCCGCTTACCCCTTGCCGCGACCAGCCGTTGCGCGGCTTCTTCCGCCAGTCCCTTCACCAGCCGCAGGCCCAGCCGCAACGCGGGATCTGGCGAGCCGCCTGCGAGGGGCTCCAGCGTGCAATCCCAGTCGCTCGTGCGCACGTCAACGGCCCGCACCTCGACGCCGTGACGCTGCGCGTCCTGCACGATCTGCGACGGCGCGTAGAAGCCCATCGGCTGGCTGTTGATCAGCGCGGCCGCGAATGCGGCCGGTTCGTGCCGCTTGAGCCATGCCGAGACGTACACCAGCAAGGCGAAACTCGCTGCGTGCGATTCTGGAAACCCGTATTCGCCGAAGCCGAGGATCTGCTGGAAGATGCGCCGCGCAAACTCTTCCCCATAGCCGCGCTCGCGCATGCCATTGATCAGGCGCTCTTCGAAATGGCCGAGGCCGCCCTTGCGCTTCCACGCCGCCATCGCGCGCCGCAATTGATCGGCCTCGCCGGGTGTGAAACCGGCCGCTACGATGGCGAGCTGCATCACCTGCTCCTGGAAAATCGGCACGCCGAGCGTGCGCTTCAGCACGCCTTCGACCTCTGCGCTGGGATACGTGACTTCTTCCTCGCCTGCGCGGCGTCGCAGGTAGGGATGCACCATGTCGCCTTGGATCGGGCCGGGCCGGATGATCGCGACCTCGATCACCAGGTCGTAATACGAGCGTGGCCGCAGTCGCGGCAGCATCGCCATCTGCGCGCGCGATTCGATCTGGAATACGCCCACGGTGTCGGCGTGGCCAATCATGTCGTACACCGCAGGATCTTCGGCCGGCACGGTTGCCAGCGTCCAGCGCTGCCCGCGGAACCCGTGCACGAGATCAAACGCGCGACGGATGGCCGCAAGCATGCCGAGCCCGAGCACGTCCACCTTGAGCAGGCCGAGCGCGTCGAGGTCGTCCTTGTCCCACTGGATGACGGTGCGATCGGGCATCGTCGCGTTCTCGACCGGCACCAGTTCCTCGAGCAGGTCGCGCGCAATCACGAAACCGCCAACGTGTTGCGACAAGTGCCGGGGAAAGCCGAGCAGCGTGCGCGCGAGCGTAAGCACGCGTGAGAGCACCGGGCTCGTCGGATCGAGCCCCGCTTCCTGGACGCGCGTTTCGTCGATCTTCGAGCCGTCCCACCACTGCATCGAACGCGCGAGCGCCGCGACCTGCAGCGGATCGAGTCCCATGGCCCGGGCCACGTCACGCAGCGCGCTGCGCGGCCGATAGCTGATGACCGTGGCCGTCAGTGCGGCGCGTTCACGCCCGTACTTGGCATAGATGTACTGGATGACTTCCTCGCGCCGTTCGTGCTCGAAGTCGACGTCGATGTCGGGCGGTTCGTTGCGCTCCTTCGAGATAAACCGTTCGAACAGCAGCGACATGCGCGCCGGGTCGACCTCGGTGATGCCCAGGCAGAAGCACACCGCGGAGTTGGCCGCGGAGCCACGGCCCTGGCACAGGATCTGGCGCGAGCGCGCGAAGCGCACGATGTCGTGCACGGTGAGGAAATACGGCTCGTAGGCGAGTTCGGCGATCAACGCCAGCTCGTGCTCGACTGCCTGGCGCGTGGCCGACGGCATGCCCTGTGGCCAGCGCTGCAGCGCGCCCTCCTCCGTCAGCTGTCGCAGCCACGCAGCGGGCGTGTAGCCATCGGGGACGATTTCGCGGGGGTACTCGTAACTCAGTTCGTCGAGCGAGAACGTGCATTGCGCAGCGATCTCGACTGAGGCGGCCAGGACTTCCGGCGGATGCAACGCCGCGAGGCGTGGAATGGGCCGCAGGTGCCGCTCGCCATTCGGAAACAACGCGAGCCCCGCCTGCTCGACCGTGCTGCCGATGCGCGTCGCGGTGAGCACGTCCTGCAGCGCGCGCCGACCGCGCGTGTGCATGTGCACGTCGCCTGCGGCAACCAGGGGCAATCCGAGTTCGGTGCCGAGCTGTTGCAGCTGTTCGAGACGACGGCGATCACGACCGGTCGTCAGCAACTCGACGGCGAGCCACAGCTGGCCCGGAAACAATTGAGCCAGCCAGCGGGCCGCGGCGGGATCAGGATGTGACGCGGGGAGCCACAGGCACAGGAGAGGGCGGGAAAGACAGGAAGGGCAGGAAGGAGAGGAAGGACAGGAAGAAGAACAAGAACCCGCACCCGTGGCGTCACTCGTTCGCGGGCCAGGTGGCTGATCGAGAGCGAGCAGTTCTTCGAAATCAGCGCGGGTGAGGCGGTACTGCCCTTTCGGGGCCGAGCGGCGACCGCGCGTGATCAGGCGGCAGAGCCGTCCGTAGCCTGCGCGATTGCGCGCGAGCAGCACGCAGCGCAGGCCATCGTCGAGCCTGAACTCGGCGCCTATGATGAGCTTGAGGCCCTGCTCTTTCGCTGCGACGTGCGCGCGCACCACTCCGGCAACAGAACATTCATCGGTGATGGCGAGTGCGACGTAACCCAGTTGTGCCGCGCGCTCGACGAGTTCTTCCGGACGTGAAGCGCCCCGCAGGAAACTGAAGTTCGAAACGCAATGCAGTTCCGCGTACATGACAATTCACCGTGCCACTCAACGCGCGGCGAGGCCGCTGCGGCAAACGGGGTTCACGCGAACCAGCCGTGCACGAACCAGCGCGGGCCTGCCGCTTCACGACGATTGCGGAACACCCACAGGCGCGAACCCTGCGAATTGCGTGCAACGTAGTAATCGCGTGCCACGTCGTGACCGTCCCACCAGCCGGACTCGATGCATTCGGGCCCTTCTTCGAGCACGAGCCGATCGACGTCGCAAGGTTCAGGCGTGTCGAGCAACCACAAAGGCCTGGTCTGGCGCGATGCCGCTGCTGAGGCGGATACCGGAGACCGGACGTGCTTGCGTCCGCGGCTTTTCGGGAGCGCAGGCTCGATCACGCGCCACGCCGCCTCGGGCCGATGTTCGGGGACGCACTCGAGGCCATGCACGGCCGCATTGCCCAGGCGTGCGCGCAACCGTTCGACGAGTTGCGGCAGGTTCTCGCCGGATTCGCGGCGATCGTGCGCAAAGAGTTCGACAGCATCGGCCTGCAGGTCGATGAGCGGGCCGCTCAGCAGGCGCACGTTGCGCACCGCCTGTGGCAACGCGAGACGCGCCAGGCGTTCGCGCAGCAGACCGGCCATGCGTTGCGACTGTGCGCCGATGGGCTGCACGAAACGCAGCCGCACGCGCGTGACCGGGGCGTCGCGATGACGCAGCTGCACTTCTAATGCCTGCACGCCACGATCGCGTTCGCGCAGGAACTGGCACAGCTCATCGAGCAGCGGTTGCACCGCAACCTCGAGTCGCACGGCATCGTTGATCTCGGGCTCGAGATCGCGACGTGCCGCAAATCGTTCGGCGACAGCATACGCGGCGCGCGGCTCTGGCGTGCGTCCCGTCGCGCGATCGAGTTGCGCGAGGATGTCGTGGCCGAAGCGGCGTGCGAAGCCGTCGCGCGGCAAGCGCAGGCATTCGCCCACGGTACGCACGCCCATCGTGCCCAGCGTCTCGACGTGGCGTGGCGACCAGCGCGTGCAATCGAGCGCGAGCGATGCAAGCCGGCCCGGCAGGTCGTCGCGATTGCGCACGAACACGGGCCGTGACCCGAGCACCCCCGAACGCGCAAACCACAGCGAGGCCAGCGGCGCAGGCGTGATGGCAAAGCGCGCGGTGACGCCGAGGGTGTCGGCCAGTTCCTGCTGCAGCCGCGCGCACAACTGCCGCGCTCCGCCAAAGAGCCGCAGGCTGCCCCGCACCTCGAGCAGCACGCCATCGGGCGGTTCCATGCTGACGCGCGGCGTGAACCGTACACCGCGTTGCGCCACGGCTTCGAACAGCTCCCGTTCGCGACGCTGATCGCGCGCCAGCGCGTGCAGCTCCGGCACCAGCGCGAGCGCTGCATTGATCGACATGCCCGCGTGCACGCCCGCGGCGTGCACCTTTGCATCGCAGGCACGCACGACCTTGCCGCCACGGTCGAGATCGACGATGGCGACGGGCGGCTGTCCTGGCAGTACGAGCACTGCATCGCGCAGGGAATCGAGCAACAGCGCAGGCAAATGAATCGCAAGCCAGAGTTCGCGCGGACGATTACGCGCATGCGATCCACGGTCGGGGCCGCGTTCTGCAGGCCCGCGTTCAAGGATGGGTTGGGGTGATGGACCGAGTGCCGGCGTGAGCCGGCGTCTGGCAAGCGGGGCCATCTCAGAGCCCCAGGGTTACCGTGATTGGACGGCCTCCGCGGCTTTTTACGACTCGCACCTGCAAACCTGTGCTGCTGGCGTTGCCGAGCAGCGCAAGGCGCAGCACGGCCGGCGATGGCGTGAGCCCGGCTTGCAGCGGTCGATACAGCACGGCCAGGCTGCGCGAGGCTTCGGCCGCGAGTTGCAGCCTGCGCAGCGACTGCGGATCGCGTGGGTTGGCCCAGCCCAGAACCGCGCTGCAGGCTTCCGCACGCAGCGCCTGGTCCATGGCCCATTCCGTGGTGCCCGCGCCATTCACGACCAGCATGCGCCCGACGTCGATGCCCCACGCAGCCAGCGCTGGCGCATACGGACGGTACGGCGGCGAGACCCAGGCTATCCAACCCCCGCTGCCCCGATCATGCGACAGCATGGCAGACCCCGCATGATCGGAGCGCGGTGGCGGATATACGTCTGTGTCTTCGTCCCGGCAAAGCGCGGCGAGTGCAGGCAGCAACAGGCGCAGTTCGCCTATGCCCCGCTGGTCGGAGAGGATTTCGATGAGGCCCTGCCGCGGCCAACCGCCGCCCGGCAGACAACGATCGAGCGCCACGTAGCCCGTGGGCAAACCCGCGGGCATGACAGCGCTGCCACTGCCCGGCTCGCGCGCGCGCCAGAGTCGCGCGGAGTTTTGCTGCAGCAGTTGTTCGACGGAAGCGGCCATGGTTGTGGTGCGACGCCCGCGTGGACTGAACGTTCAGTGATCAGGAAAGCCGCTGCGTGTCCTGACGCACCACGCCGACCACGAGGCCTTCGATGGTGAGGGACTGTTCGCGCAGGTCGACGCGCATGGGCTCGAAGTCTTCGTTTTCGGGCAGCAGCCAGGCAATCGAACCTTCCTGCCGGTAGCGCTTCACGGTGACTTCGTTTTCGAGCCGGGCAACGATGATCTGACGATTGCGAACTTCCGGCGTGCGATGGACCGCCACGAGATCGCCGTCGAGGATGCCCGCATTGCGCATGCTCATGCCCTTGACCTTGAGCAGGTAGTGCGGCCGCGGCTGGAACAGCGCGGGATCGATCTGATAGCGCGCTTCGATATTTTCTTCGGCCAGGATCGGCCGCCCGGCAGCGACCCGGCCGATGAGCGGCAGGCCGATCTGGTCGCGCAGCGAATCCCTGAGCTGAATGCCGCGGGATGCCCCCGGCCGCAAATCGAGGACGCCTTTCCGTTGCAGGGCGCGCAGGTGTTCTTCGGCCGCGTTGGCCGACTTGAAGCCCAGGGCTTCTGCGATCTCTGCCCGCGTGGGCGGCAGGCCGCGCTCGGCCAGGTTGTCCTGAATGAATTGCAGCACCTGGCGTTGGCGCGGCGTGAGGTCTTCGATCATCGTTCGTTCTCCTGTACACCTATACAGTACCTGTATATATATACAGTGTGATTTCGCCGGTGGCAAGCCGGGCAGCAAAAAAATTCATGCGCACGGTCTCCGGCCTGCGATGCAAGAAAACGACAATGAACCGCACCCACCCGGCAGACGACCAGCACAGGTAAAACCCGCCGAATTACTGCACGTTCCGCGTCTTTTGCAGGCCATATCCCACAACCGTGCCCAATCGATTCCGACAACAGGCGCCTGCCCGTTGCACGCGCCTGACGCTGTTGTAATCTTTATCCATGTTTTCGAATCGGGTAGTCTCTCGGAGTTCGGCTGCGCTACGCACACGAAATCGTGTCCACGGCCGTGGCCGCCACACTGGCTTGTCTGAAATTCATATCGAGGAAATTACAATGAAGACCGCGATCGTAAAGACGCTGACCGTCGCTACCGCCACCCTGATGCTGGCCGCTGCCGGCTGCACCAGCCAGGACACCCTGGCCAAGATCGACGCAGCAAACGCCGCCGCCAAGGCTGCCCAGGCCGACGCCGCCGCTGCCAAGTCGTCGGCTGATGCCGCCGCCGCCGCTGCTTCCAGCGCTGGCAGCGCCGCCAGCTCGGCCCAGAGCACGGCCAACCAGGCCCTCCAGGCCGCGCAGGCTTCGCAGTCCTGCTGCGACGCGACCAACGAGAAGATCGATCGCGCGTTCAAGAAGTCGATGGGCAAGTAATCCACTTACCCCATCGCTTCTGCGATACGAAGACGCCGCGGACCTCCGCGGCGTTTTCTTTGGTGCGCGGCTGCGCCAATCGCGCGACTAGGGCGTCGCGGTCGCTGCAGGCGCTGCCGCCGCTAGAGGGTCCGTTGGCGTCGTCGCCGGCAGCCGCGAAAAATTGCGCTCGCCGATGCGCACCGGCACGCCCGAGGCCTGCTCGAACGCAAGGCGCGCCGTGTTGAAGTCCACAGTGGTTGACAAGCCTGCGGTGGCTGCGGCGATCACGCGCGCAAGTTCAGCGGGATCGATATGTGCAGGGTTATCGGTACCTTCGAGCGGCGCCTGCCGCTCGACGAACAACGTGCCCCGCGACCAGCCCACTTTCGTCGTCTGGTCGACCAGGTTCACCTTGGTGCTGACCGGGATCATTGTGTAGAACTCGGCGATGTCCTCCGGGAACATGCGAATGCAACCGTGCGTGACCTGCATGCCGACACCGGCGGGACGATTGGTGCCATGAATCAGGTACGCGCCGCTCGGAATGCCAAGGCGCAACACGTACTCACCCAGTGGATTGTCCGGGCCCGGCGGAATGAAAGGCGGCAGCGGGTCGCCCTTGGCAATGTGCTCGAGGCGCACCGACTGGGGCGGGTACCAGTTGGGCTTTTCCTGCTTGGCGACAACCTTGGTCGCGCCCAACGGGGTCTTCCAGTCCATCTTGCCAACGCTGATCGGATAGGTGCGGACCAGGCGGGGTTCGCCGGGCTTCGTCGGCGGGTAGTAGTACAGCCGGTGCTCGGGCAGGTTCACGACGATGCCCTCGCGTGGTGCATCCGGCAGCACGAACCGGCCGGGAATCACGATTTCCGTTCCCGCGCCCGGCAGCCACGGGTCAATGCCCGGGTTGGCTGCGACGATTTCTTCGTAGCCCACCCCATACCGGCGGCCGATGTCGAGCAAGGTGTCTTCGTGCTCCGCCACGGCAATGCTGACCGCGCCGATGACGTTGTCGCCATTGCCGGGCAGCAAATATTCGCTGGCCCGGGCGTCATTCGCGACAAACGGTGCGACCAGTGCGACCAGCACATGGGCAGCCCATGGGCCGACTCGGGTAACGTGCATGCAACCTTTCCTTTGATGTCTGCATCTATTTTAGCCAGATGGCGTCGAATCACACCCTGCTTGCTCGCATTGACCGGGACTCCACCCCGCCCGTAGCCTTGCGTCGACAAGGGAGAACCATGCCTTTCAAGCTCACCATCGAGTTATCGGACCGCGACCTGCGCCATTTTCGCCGTGAACTGAAAAAAACACGCGAATCCGTCGAGATCGCGGACGATGAGGAAATCCTCGGCGCGGCCGCCGACCTCGTCAAAACCATGCGCGGCACCGACCTGCCCGACTTCGTCGTGGAGCGGCTCGAGCAACTGGAAACGCTGCTGGCCATGGTCAACGACGATGACTGGCCGCTGGACGACGACGAACGCAGCCCCGTCCTGGCTGGCATGGCGTACCTGTGCGACCCGGAGGACCTGATCCCGGACGACATCCCGGGCATCGGCATGCTCGACGACGCCGTCATGATCGAACTGGTGTTCCGTGAACTCCGCCATGAACTCGAGGCGTACGTGGATTTCCGCGCCTACCGTGAATCGCTCACCAAGCGCTCGGTGCTGCGGCGGACACCCGACGCCGCCAGGACACAGATCGAACGGCGCAGGGTGCAGTTGATGGCGCGGATGCGGCGGCGGCGCAAAGCGGAGAAGTGATTAGTGATTAGTGAGTAGTGAGTAGTGAGTAGTGAGTAGTGAGTAGTGATGGTGAGCCGTCCCCTTCACTAATCACTAATCATTAATCACTATTCACTTGCCTGGCTGCCTGCACTTTCGCGAGCAACTCACCGATCCGATCAGGCACGCCGTTGCGCGCCTCTGTCACCGCGACGCGCACTGCATTCGAAAATGACACGCGGTCTGCCCCGCCGTGGCTCTTGATGACGACGCCTTGCAAACCGACCATGCTCGCGCCGTTGTACGCGCGGGGGTCGATGCGGGCCTGCAAGGCCCTGAGGGTCGGCCCAGCGGCCAGCGCGCCAAGTTTGCGGACCGGGTTGCGCGTGAACTCTTCCTTCATTGCACCGGTGATGAAGCGCGCCACGCCCTCCATCGTCTTCAGCGACACGTTGCCCGTGAAGCCGTCCGTGACGACCACATCGACTTCGCCCGTGAAGATGCCATCACCTTCGACGAAGCCGCAGTAATTGAGCACCGAGCCCGTGAGCCGCTTGTGCGCGGCCTTGATTGCTTCAGTGCCCTTGATGTCCTCCTCGCCCACGTTCAGCAGCGCGACGCGCGGCTTGGCGATGCCGTGCAGGTCGGACGCGATGACGGAGCCCATGACCGCGAACTGCACGAGGTGGTCGTCGTTGCAGTCGGGGTTGGCGCCCAGATCCAGCATCACGGTTTGGCCGCGCGCGGACGGCACTGCACTGACGATGGCCGGGCGATCGATACCGGTCACCATGCCGAGCACGAACCTTGCGGTGGCAAGCAACGCGCCGGTGTTGCCGGCCGAAACGCAGGCTGCGGCCTCGCCCTGTTCGACGAGGTTGATCGCGACGCGCATGGAGGAATTCTTCTTGCGGCGGAGCGCGTCCTTTGGACGCTCGTCCATGCCGACGACTTCCGTCGCTGCAACAAAGCGGCAGCGAGGGTCGTCACGCGCCGGGCCGAGCAGCGGGCGCACGACATCCTCCAGGCCGACGATGATGAGTCGCAGGTCTGGCGTGGATGCGAGGACATCGAGTGCCGCCGGGACGGCGACGGCAGCGCCGTGGTCGCCGCTCATGGCGTCCACGGCAACGGTCAGGCCGGCGTTCATGCGCGGGCCCGCGCGACCAGGATTATTCCTGGCCTTCGTCGGCGGCCGGCTTGTCGATCACCTTCTTGCCGCGGTAGAAGCCGTCGGCGGTGATGCGGTGACGAATGTGGGTTTCGCCGCTCGTGCGATCGACCGACAGCGCGGGGCTGCTCAGGTGATCGTGCGAACGATGCATACCCCGCTTCGACGGGGTCTTGCGGCTCTTCTGCACTGCCATGGTCTATTCTCCTGAAGCGGGTCCGCGCTCGTTTTTCCTGTCGAGCAGCTCCCGCAGATTCGCAAAGGGCATCTGTTTCCGTTCCTCCACTGCGACCTGTGCAGCGGGTTCTGCCGCGGACGCCGTTGCCAGTGGCACGACTTCCGCTCCGGTCGCCAGGCATTGCGCGGCGCCAGCTGCGTGCATCGGCACGAGCGGCAACGCGAGCAGCACCTGCTCCTCAGCCATGGCCGCGAGCGACAATTGCTCCGACCTCGCCACGAACGGCTCGTAGCCGTCCGGAACTTCTTCTGTCTCTCCGCCGACCAGCGCGACCTGCGCCGACTCGTCGATCATGCACTCGGCCGGTTGCAGGCAGCGCTGGCACTTCAGCACCGCCACGCCTTCGACGCGCACGTCAACGGTCGTCCGGCCTTCGAACGCGCCGAACCGCAACTGCGCAGCGATGCGCGTGCCGGGAAGGCCGCCCGCCTCTGCTACACGTTCGAGCTGCTGCAGGTCGTAATGGCGCTCGAGAATGGCGGCTCGCGCCGACAGCTCCTTAGCGTTAACCTGATCGGCCGGGCCGGGCGACATGGGGCGCGTATGATAGTGACGCTCCCCCGCCCTGTCAAAGAAAAAACGAGCCTAAATCTTTGTTTTCCAAGGGCCTGATTCTCGCTTCCACCTCGCGTTACCGGCGTGCCCTGCTGCAGCGGTTGGGTGTTGCATTCGACTGCGTCGCGCCGGACGCGGATGAGACCCGACTCCCTGGCGAACCAGCCGCTGCAATGGCAGCGCGACTGGCCCGCGCCAAGGCCGCAGCTGTAGCCGCACGCTACCCCGCAGCGATCGTGATCGGCTCGGACCAGGTGGCCCTGCGCGGGACCGACGTCCTGGGCAAACCGGGCACGATCGAGCGATGCCGCGAGCAGTTGCGTGCCTCGTCCGGCCAGCAAGTCGAGTTCATCACCGCCGTGCACGTCATCGACGGCGTTGCAGGCCGGGCCGAATCTCACATCGACCGCACCGTGGTGCACTTTCGCGAGTTGTCGGACGCCGAAATCGACCGCTATATCGAACGCGACGACCCACTCGACTGCGCCGGCGGTTTCAAGGCCGAGGCACTGGGAATCGCGCTTTTCGACCGGATCGAGTCGTCGGATCCGACCGGCCTTACCGGCCTCCCGTTGTCCTGGCTCTGCGGCGCCCTTCGCCGCGCACGGGTCCCGATCCCTTAGCCGGGCCCTTGCGCGCCGTCGTGGGTTTGCCCATGCGCGGCTTGCCGGTTTGCGGAACCGGGGCGGGACGCTGCACGCGGGTGACGGCCACCGGTCCCCGGGAGCCTTCGGGCTTCAATGTCTTGCCACGCTCGTCCTGCGGTGCGCGCGCCTTGCCACGCGTCAGCTTGTCGATGACGGCGCTCAGCTCAGGCGGCAACGGTGCACTGGCCAGCATCGGCTCGCGTGTGCCCGGTCGCGTGAATCCGAGCGACGAAGAGTGCAGGAACATGCGCTTGAGGCCGTAGTCCTCGAACAACTGGTTGAACACGCGGTTGCCGTATTTGTCGTCCCCGGCGACGGGATGCCCCGCATGCGCTGCGTGCACCCGGATCTGGTGGGTCTTGCCGGTGTCGATCTCGACTTCCATCAGTGTCGCGAGGTTGCCGAAGAACTGCACGGGCTTGAACGTGCTGACGGACGACTTGCCATGCGCGCGGACCGCGACATGGCGTTCGCCGCTGCGGCGTTCGTCGGTGTCGAGCGCGAGTTCGATCCGCTTGGTGCCCAGGTTCCACTTGCCGCAGAGCAAGGCCAGGTAATGCTTCTCGGTGCGGCCTTCACGCAATTGCAGGTGCAGGTCGCGCAGGGCCGCCCGCCGTTTGGCGACCAGCAGGCAACCGCTAGTGTCGCGATCGAGCCGGTGCACGAGCTCGAGGTCGGGTTGCTCCGGCCGCGCGCTGCGCAGCGCCTCGATCAGGCCGAAGTCCGTCGCGCTGCCGCCATGGACGGCGAGGCCGGGCGGCTTGTTGATCACGATCAGGTCGCTGTCTTCATAGGCGATGGCCCCCAGCACCAGGGCCTGCAGCGATTCACTGGCCGTTCGCGGCGTGGCAGGCGGCGGCACGTCCTCCGCTTTGCGCACCGGCGGGATCCGCACGATGTCGCCCAACGCAACGCGCTGGTCGGGTTTGGCGCGCTTCTTGTTGACGCGGACCTCGCCCTTGCGCAACAGGCGGAATACATGCGTGCGTGGCACGTCTTTCAATTGCCGGACGATGAAATTGTCGAGGCGCGTGCCGGCATCGTCCTCGGTCACCTCGACGTGGGTCACGCCGCGGCCGGGCTGCGGTTCGGGGGCGTGTTCGTCGGCTGCCGGGTCTATTTCGTAAGCCATTGATTTTCGGGCCTTCGCTTGTTACATTCCGGCGCTAGGCATTGCGCTGGTGCATCCAAGCAACATCAGGCAGCGCCGAATGAGCGACGCGCGGTTGCACGCCCTTCGGGTTGTGCAGGGCGCCCGCAATCTTAGTTGGTTCTGAACCTTCAGACACCATCGATCTGCCGCGGACACGCGCAGGTGCCGCAGCCCCGGCGGGCTACGGGCCTATGTGCGACCTCGGCGGGTACGATGCCCGACAGCACCAGGATTAGGTCCAGCACCGTGCGCCCTGCGCCGGTGCAGAAGAACAGCAAATGAGCGCTCGCGCAGTCGCTGCCAGACCCTACCCCCACGCCACGGCACCACTACCCGTCCGAACCGTACGCGGCCCCAACCTCCATTAAGCGAGAGGGCCGATGAAGAGAATGCTCGTCAACGCGACTCAGGAAGAAGAGTTGCGCGTAGCGCTGGTAGACGGCCAGCGAATCTACGACCTCGATATAGAAATCCCGTCACGCGAGACCAAGAAAGCCAACGTCTATAAAGGACGCATCACCCGCGTCGAACCCAGCCTCGAGGCTGCGTTCATCGACTACGGCGCAGAGCGCCACGGCTTCCTGCCGCTCAAGGAAGTCTCCAAGTCGTTTTTCAAGGACAAGCAGCCCGGCCAGGAAGGCGGCAGCCGCGGCATACGCGACCTGATCGAAGAAGGCCAGGACATCATCGTCCAGGTCGAGAAGGAAGAACGCGGCAACAAGGGTGCCGCCCTGACCACCTTCATCAGCCTGGCGGGCCGTTTCCTGGTCCTGATGCCGAACAATCCGCGTGCCGGCGGCGTCTCGCGCCGGGTCGAAGGCGATGACCGCGACGCCCTGCGCGAAGCGATGGACAGCCTGCAGATCCCCGACGGCATGGGGGCCATCGTCCGCACGGCAGGCGTCGGCCGGTCGTCCGAAGAACTGCAGTGGGACCTGAACAACCTGGTCGACATCTGGAACGCGATCCAGCAGGCCTCGGACAGCCGCCCCTCGCCGTTCCTGATCTACCGTGAAAGCACGGCGATCCTGCGGGCGCTGCGTGATTATCTCGCGGACGACATCGGCGAAATCCTGATCGACAAGAAGGATGTCTACGAGGAAGCGCGCGAGTACATGCAGCGCTTCATGCCGAACAACCTGCGCAAGCTCAAGTTCTACGACGACCACGTGCCGCTGTTCACGCGGTACCAGATCGAAAGCCAGATCGAATCGGCGTACTCGCACAAGGTGACGCTGCCCTCGGGCGGCAGCATCGTGATCGACCACACCGAGGCGCTGGTCTCGATCGACATCAACTCGGCGCGCAGCACGCGCGGCACGGACATCGAGACGACCGCCTGCAACACCAACCTCGAGGCCGCGGACGAAATCGCGCGCCAGATGCGGTTGCGCGACGTCGGCGGCCTGATCGTCATCGACTTCATCGACATGGAGTCGCAGAAGAACCAGCGCGCCGTGGAAGACCGGCTGCGCGACGCCGTGAAGCAGGAC
Source organism: Gammaproteobacteria bacterium (assembly GCA_031404015.1). GTDB lineage: Bacteria > Pseudomonadota > Gammaproteobacteria > Steroidobacterales > Steroidobacteraceae > RPQJ01. The sequence continues at coordinate 24,479 of JANNGT010000133.1, forward strand.
CGTGCCCGCATCCAGCTCGGCAAGATCTCGCGCTTCGGCCTGCTGGAGCTGTCGCGGCAGCGCCTGCGCCCGTCGATCAGCGAATCGACCAACGTCGTCTGCCCGCGCTGCACCGGCATGGGCGTGATCCGCAGCGTCGAATCGCTGGCGCTTGCGGTGCTGCGACTGATCGGCGAGGAGGCCCGCAAGGACCGCACTGCCAAGGTCATCGCGCAGCTGCCGGTCGATGTGGCCACCTATCTCATGAACGAGAAGCGCGACTGGCTGCACGACATCGAATCCCGCAGCCGTGTCGGCATCGTGCTGGTGCCCAACAAGTACCTCGAGACGCCGTCGTACGAACTGCGCCGTGTGCGTGACGACGAGATGGACCTGCCGGAGAACATGGTCATCAGCCACCAGCTGGCGGTCGAACCAAAGATCGATCTCGAGGCCATCGCGACGGCCGAGGAAGAGAAGGCGCCGCCGCCGCAGCAGCCCGCGGTGACGACCATCATCCCGAGCACGCCTGCCCCGCCGGCGGCGCCCGAAGTGGTGGCGGCTCCCGTCGTTGCCGTTGCAGCCGTGGCAGCTGCACCGGTCGTGAGTGCCCCGCTCTACGGTCCGCGCGACAACGTGCTGGTGCGCATGTGGCGCTGGATTGCCGGCGACAAGCGCGCACCGGAACACGTGGTGCCGGCACCCGTGGCGTCGACGGCTCGCGGCGGACGCCCGCTCGAGCATGATCGCGATCGCCCGCGTCATGATCGTGACCGCAACGATCGTGGCCGCGGTAGCCGAGATGGCCGCCGTGACGGACGTGGCGAGGGCCGCGATGGACGTGGCAGTCGTGGCGAAGGCCGCGGCTCACGCGACGAGGCGCGGCGCGAGAATCGTGGCGACAGCGCGCAGACGCAGCAGCAACCCGCCCGCAGCGCTGAACCGCGGCGCGATGAGGGCGCTCGGTCCTCGCCGCCACCCCGGCGTGACGAAGGTCAGCGCGGCGGAAGCCAGGGCCAACAGCAGGGTGCGGGGCCGAATCAGGGGCAGGGCCAACAGGGTCAGCGGCAGCAGCGGCCCCCACGCGAACCGCGTGAGCCGCGGCCTCCGCGCGAGCACCGTGAGCAGCAGCGCGAGCCGCAGCGCGAGCCGCAGCGCGAGCCGCAGGAAGCACGTGAAGCGGCCGCAGCAGTGGTCGCCGCATCGACTGCGGCAGCGGTTGCCGCCGTCGCAGCCGAGCTGCCGGTCGGCGCGGATGCAGCCATTGCCACGTCCGCCGTGGGCGACGGCCAACAGCAGCGTCCCGACGGCGACCGCAGCGAACGTACCGGTCGCCGCTCACGACGCGGTGGACGTCGTCGCCGTGGTCGCAGCGAAGGCGGCAATGGCGAAGCCTTCGGTGCGGGCGGCGCGGCGCTCGGTGCCGCGGAGGAAGCCGGATTCGACGAGGGTCCTGCGGAAACCCACGAAGGTGGCGACGACAGTTCTGGCGCCGGCGAACGTCCTGCGTTCGAGTCGTTAGCCCCTGCCCGATCCTATGAGGCACCGGTCGAAGCACCCTCGCGTGACTTTGCGCCGGCGCACGAGCCGGAAGCACCCCGCGAACCGCAGTCGCCACCCGCCGCGGCGCGCAGCTTCGATGCGCCGTGGCCGCCGGAGCCACGCGCGTTCGACTTTGGCCAGCCTGCTGCGCCGGCACCGGAAGCTCCGCCAACGCCGAGGGAAGCGCCTTCGTCGCGCAACGAACCCTGAGCGATCGGCCAAGGTGAGATGGATAGCCCCGCTGTGGCGACGCAGCGGGGCTTTTTTCTGGCGGGCTGCCGTCGCCGGACAAGGACCAGATCGAGCAAGTGTCAGACGCCAGTGCGACCACGCCAAAATAAGCGCACTCTAGGCGCGGGTTAACCCGCCCCAGCTGAGCGAAATCGTGACCCTGCACACTCCCCGAACCGAACACATCGCCGCCTCCGCCGCCGACTGGAACCTGTCACGTCCCAAGAAAGTGGGCGAAGACGAGCGCAAGCGTCCCCTGGCTGCCGTCGCTACGGACCTGAACGGTCGCCTGAAGCAGTGCTGCAAGATCGCAGACTCGCCTTCGAAGGCTGCGCTGGAGATGCGCAGTCACCTCACCTTGTTCTCGCGGTACGGTTTGCCAAATGAAAAGGCAACCGAATTGATCAGGGAGCTGACCCTCAAGGCGTTCACGCCGCAAAAACGCTGAACCCGCCGGGGTTGAGCCGGCGGGTTCATGCGGACCCCTGCGGTCTTCAGTCCTTGCGCAGCTTGTCGCGCACTTCGTCCTTCGCGCCGCCCCATGCGTTCTCGGCCTTGCCGGCCACTTGGTCAACCTGGCCTTCGCGTTTGAGCTTGTCGTCACCGACAAACTTGCCGACGCCTTCCTTGATCTTGCCGCCAATGTTCTTGGCGGCGCCGTCCACACGATGCTTGTCCATGAGAATCCCTCCTCGATTGGGCAACGAGACGCTCCAGTCGATTACTGGATCAGCTCGTTGCGGATGGCATAACTGGTGATGTCCGCATTGCTCTTCATGGTCATCTTGTCGAGTACCCGCCGACGATACGTGCTGACAGTCTTCACGCTGAGGAACATCCTGCTCGCGATCGCGCTGACAGACTCGCCCTGGGCGAGCTTGCAGAAGATCTGGAACTCCCGGGTCGACAGGCGTTCGTGCAGCGCTGCGTTGCTGTCGCCGCCGTTGAGCCCGTCGACGAGTTGCTCGGCCAGCGCCGGCCCCACGTAGCGGCCTCCCCGCAGCACCGTCCGCATCGCTCGCAGCATTTCTGCAGGCGTGGCGCTCTTGCTGATGAAGCCCGCAGCGCCCGCACGCAGCAGGTTCACACCGTACTGCGATTCGCTGTAAGAGCTCAGCATCAGCACTCGCGCGGTCGGTTTGTGCGTCACGATACTGCGCAAAACGTCCAGGCCGGAGATGTCACCCAGCTGCAGATCGAGCAGGATGAGCTTGACGGTTGAATCGCGCAGCTCACGCATGGCCTTCCCACCGCTGTGGTATTCCGCCACGATCTGCATGTCCGGCTGGGCGTTGATGAGGCTACGCAGGCCCTCACAGACGACGTGATGATCATCGACAATGGCAACTTCTGCCTTGGGCATCGTAGTTCCTCCTTGTGGGATAACTAGATTGCGCGCCGTCGGACAGCGACTCCACCCCTCATCGTGACTGACAGTGGTAGGTTTTTCCCTACACCGCCGGCGGTTCACAGCTGTGAGGAAAACAGGGCCGAGGCGTGTTCCAACAGCTTGTCGTGCAACGGCCTTTTCAGCCATGCCTCGTAAGTCACGCGGCGGGAGCGATGCAGGTCACTGGCGAACACCGCGCTGACCCGTTTGGCGAAATCGGCGTCGTAGATGTTCAGGTTTGCTTCGTCATTCAAGCGAAACGAGCGATTATCGAAGTTGGTCGAGCCCACCGAGACCATCAGGCTGTCGATGATCAGCATCTTGCAGTGGAACATCGTCGGCTGGAATTCGTAGATTTCGGCGCCGGCCCGCAGCAGGTCTCCCCATCGCGCGCGCGAAGCCTTGCGCACGACCTCGGTGTCGATGTGCTCCCCCGGCACGATGATTCGCACCCGCACGCCTCGCCTCAGTGCCGCGACGATCGCCGCGCGCGACAGGTCATCCGGCACGAAGTACGAGGCCGACAGGTCGATGGTGCGCTCGGCGGCGGCGAGGGCCAGCAGGTACATCAACAGCATGCTGTCGCCGCCGCCGCTGCGCGAGCTGGTGAACACCTGGGCGCCGGCATTCCCCGCGGCGGACAGTTCGGGGAAGTACTCCTTGCCCTGCAGCACGTTACCGGTCGTCTTGATCCAGTTGTCCATGAACGCGGCCTGCATCTGCGCCACCGCAGGGCCTTCCAGGCGGTAATGCGAATCGCGCCACTCGGCGGGCGAGAGCGCATCGCCCTGCCAGTTGTCGGCAATGCCTACGCCGCCGGTGAAGCCGATCCGGCCGTCGACGATGAGCAGCTTGCGGTGCGTGCGGTTATTCATGCGCGTCAGGTGATACCAGTGCAGCGGGTGGTAGAGCTCCACGCGCACGCCCGCCGCGGTCATCGTGTCCAGCAGTTGCGGTTCCATCTTCTGGCTGCCGACCCAGTCGATCAGGACATGCACCGCGACACCTGCGCGCGATCGCTCGGCCAGTGCGTCGGCAAACTGGCGCCCGATCTCACCCGACCAGTAGATGTATGTTTCGAAATTGATGTTGTGACGCGCACCCTTCACCGCGTCGAGCATCGCCGGGAAAATTTCTACTCCGTTCTCGAGGTTGCCGACCCGGTTGCCCTCGACAATCGGCGGCCCGAGCAGTACGCCAAGTTCGCGGCGGAACTGCGGATGGTCAGCGGTATAAAGGTGTTCGATCCGCCGCTCGAGCTGGCGCTCGCCGCCCACGAAGTTCAGGACGACGACTGTTACGAATGCAGCGACGACCGCGCCGACGATGGCGGCGAGGATGACTTTTTGCTTGCGGCTCTTCGGCATCCACATCCCCTCCGGCGCTTTATTGTGCGATGCCGCGGAGCTGCGGGACTACGGACGGGTTGTGGATCGTCGCGTAGGAATTGGCCTAGGCCAGGCCACTCAGTGTGGTGACGCCCGGTAGTACGAGAACAGCTGGTCATCGCTCGCAAGCAGCTCGAACAGCACGTCGGAGCGGTTGCGCAATGCGTCGTAGACATTCGAGGTGATCAATGTCTCGTTGCCCCGCGCAGTGTCCTCGCCGAGCTTGGATGCGCGGTTCATCTCGTCGCCCATCGCCAGGTTGGGACCGATCGCGTAGACGTTGCCGTAGCCGATCCCGATGCAGGCGAGCGCCGGCTTCTCCGACGCATGCTCCGACTGGTTGAACGCCGTCACCCTGCTATGGATCTCGAATGCTGCATCCAGCGCCCGCCCTGGCTCGTCAAAGAGCGCGACCAGGTCGTCGGCAAACGCGCGCACCAGCAGCGCGCCATGCTCGTGGAGAACGGGAATACAGACCTTCTGCGCGTCCAGGATGCGCAGTAACGCATTCAACTGCCGGCCGTGCATGGCCTGCACGGTGAATCCGGTGAGGTCCAGCGTGAGGATCGCCCGCTTGCAGAGGTACTTTGCATCGAGCGTCTCGTGCGTAAGGGAGCCGCCCTGCAAGGCGAGTAAGTCCCGATAGACTTCCTCGGTCCAGCCATTGCAGCTGGCAAGGTCCGGCGCCGACTCGAGCAGCGGAAACGACAACTTCGATTTCATTTCGATCCCCTGTCAAGAAAACGGTCGTCGGGCGGCCGTTCGGTCAGTTCCCAGTCCCGCAGCCACACGACCTCGGTTCGCACGTGGCCGTCGGGCAGCAGTTCGAGCCAGCGATAACCCGGCGGCTGCAAATCCATCACGCAGCGTTCGGTGTGCGGCATGAATTGCGCGCAGGTCGACGGCGTGGCCAGCATAAGCGTCCCACCATACTGCTGCTCGAACGCCTGGTGGACATGCCCCCCGAGCACGACGCGAACGGCGGGATACCGCTCGATCACGTCCAGGAAATCGCGGGCGTTACGCAGTCCCACTCCGTCCAGCCACGCGCTGCCAACCGGCAACGGCGGGTGATGCAGGCAGACCAGTACCGGGCGGTCGCCGAACGCAGCCAGCGTGGTCTCGAGGCGCAGCAGTTCGTGCGGCTCGACGCGGCCTTCAGGACGGCCATGCACGTGTGTATCGAGGAAGATTGCGCCCCATGCGCCGAACTCCGCGCTGCCACCGAACTGAAAGCCGGCTGCGCCAAAGATCTCGGTCATCAGCGCGGGTTCATCGTGGTTGCCCGGCAGGCAGAATACCGGCAAGCCATAGGGCTGCAGCGCACGACGAAAATTTGCATACGCCGCCGCCGTGTGATCGTCGGCAATGTCCCCTGTCACCAGGATGGCGTCGGGCCGCGCCATGCCGGGCGCAAACGCATCGGCCAGGACCTTGCGGAACGACAGGGCCGTCGTGACGCCGTAAATGGCCTGCGATTCATCCCCGAACAGATGCGGATCAGTGACCTGCAGCAACCGCACGGGGGACTTCGGCGAACCGATCATCGGGAACGCCTCGCTTCCCTGTCGCCCAGCGTGACCAGGGACTCCAGCAGCACGGACAGGGATGAGGCGAATTCCTGGTAGCGGCGCGTGTCGCGGTCGTCGAACGGCTGCCCGTCGCGACGATTGAGCAACTGCGTCACGGCGAAAACGCCACCCGACCGGTCGTGCAGCGGCAGGCACAGCATCGACCGTGTGCGGAACCCCGTCTCGGCATCGATCGACTGGTTGAAACGCTTGTCGGCGTAGGCGTCGTCGATGCGCACGATCTCGCCCGACGTCGCGGCCGCCCCCGCGATGCCGCTGCCGAGGGGAATACGCACATAGTCGCCGTCCGGCATGTCCTGCGCGACGCGGAGCACCAGTTGTTGCCGCGGGCGGTCGACCAGGAACAGCGACGCGCGCTCTGCATCGAGCAACTCGCCGACGCGGCGCGTAAAGACCCGCAGTGATTGCTCGAGCATGCTCTGGTAAGCCTCGTCGCTCGCGAGCGCAGTCGCCTCGAGGAAACGCTGGGACTGTTGCGTGAGCTCCTGCAGCGTGCCGCGGAACGCGGTTTCGTCCATGTCGTCGACCAGTTGCTCGAGGTGCTGCCTGTCGTTGTTCTGTGCCAGCAGGTGCATCATCTGCTGCGTATTGGCGATCACGGCATCGGTGAAGGTCGAGAGCCGGCCGTCCTCCAGGTGCAGGATCCGATCCGCCACGTCGAGGATGCGATTGTCGTGGGTGACCAGCAGGATTGTCGTGCCCCGCTCCCGCGCCAGCGATTGCATGCGATCGACGACTTCCCGGCCCGATGCCTTGTCGAGCGACGCCGTCGGCTCGTCTGCCAGGACCATCGCAGGCTCGGCTACCAGCGCGCGCGCAATTGCCACGCGCTGCCGTTGACCGCCGGAGAGCTGTTCCGCGCGCTTGTGCGTGTGCTCGCCCAGGCCGACGGCTTCGAGCATCGCATCGGCCTTGCGCCGCAGCTCGAGCCGGCTCGCGCGGCCCGCAACCCGCAGTCCGAGTTGCACGTTCTGCGACGCGGTCAGAGCGCCCAGCAGGTTGTGCTGCTGGAAAATGAAGCCGATGCGCCTGCGCACGTCTTCGAGCGAGTTGCGCTTCGAGTCGTCCAGTTGCTGACCGAGCACGCGGAGCTTGCCCTCCTGCGGCGCGCGCAGCGCGCCCACCAGCGTCAGCAGCGTGGTCTTGCCGGAACCCGACGGCCCCGTGACGATGACGATCTCGCCCGCCGGTATCGTCGTCGACACGTCGAACAGGATCTGGCGGCGCAGTGCGCCTTTGCCGTAATAGTGACTGAGGTTTTCGACGACGACAGGCGCGTCTGCATGCGTGCCCATCAGAACACCTCGGCCGGATCGAGCCGTCGCACCTTGCGCAACGCCAGGAAGCCGGAGAGCGCGCACATCGCAAGGGTCAGCAGGAAGACGGTGACGGCGCGCTCGGTCGTGAGGTGCAGCGGTAATCGGGTCGCATGCGCGGCGGACCGGTACAGGGCCCACGATGCAGCCATGCCCGGCAGGTAGCCCAGCACGGCCAGGATCGCGGCCTGTTGCAGCACGATGCCGGAGACGAACCGGTTGCGATAACCGATCGCCCGCAACGTCGCGTACTCGCGCAGGTGCTCGGACACGTCGGCGAACAGGATCTGGTAAACAATGATCGCGCCGACGACCAGACCCATGATCGCGCCGAAGGCGAACACATAGCCGATCGGCGTCGCGCCATTCCAGTACGCCTTTTCGCGTGCGGCGAAGTCGGCCTTGGTCATCACCAGCACGTCGGCGGGCACGTATTCGCGCAGCCGGTCGCGCGCGGCAATCGGGTCCACGCCCGGCTTGAGCGACACGAGCCCGAGCTGGATCTGGTTGCGCGTCCGGTCGGGGAACAGGCGTAACCAGTTGTCGACGCTCGTCAGCACCGTGCCGTCGATGCCGAACGAAGGCCCGATCTCGACGAGCCCGACCACGGACACGGATCGATCGTTGATCTCCGTGACGATAGGCGTGTCTTCCCGCCACGCTTCGCCCACCGCACCGAATTCCGGGCGCGACGCCTTGTCAAACAGCACCACATCCTGCGCGCCTAGCTTCGGCAGGTTCTCGGCGAACCCTGGCGTCTCCAGCACGTCGAGCGTCGGGTCCACGCCAACGGCAAGCAGGCTGCGCCGTTCATTGTTCCACGGGTTTTTCCACGTCGCGGGAAAGATGTAAACCGGGCTCACGGATTCGACGTCAGGCGATCCAAGCGCCTCGTACAGGCGCCTGATGGTGAAAGCCGCAGGCCGCGGGATAAATACGCTGTCCGAACTGAAGAGCGCGATGTCGTAGCGGAAGCGTTCGTGGAAGCGGAGTGTGCTTTCGAACAGGGCGGACCGAAAGCCGAGCTGCATCAGGATCAGCATGACGGCGAAGGAGATGCCCGCGACGGCCACGAGCAGCCGCAACGGCCGATGCCACAGCTGCATCCAGCCGAGCGGTGCCGCTGGCAACCACGAGCCAAAGCGAGACTCAGCGGCCAAATTCGATTTCCACCTGCAGGTTGGTCAGATTCGCCGCCGCACTTCCGTCATCGAGCTTGATCTCGACTTCGACGATGCGGGCGTCCTTGCGCGCGACGGGGTCGTCGCCGATCTGGTCCATTTTCTGGACCTTGGGCCGGATGCGCGTCACGGTGCCAGTCATGTCCTTGTTCAGAGCCGGGCTGCGCACCCGCGCCTTCTGCCCGACGGCTACCCGTTTGACGTCGGCCTCGAACACCTCCGCGATCGCCTGCATCTGGTCGATGCGGGCGAGCTCGAGCACGCCTTCCAGGCCGACGATCTCTCCAGGGCGACGCAGCACGTCGATCACACGGCCCGCGAACGGTGCCCGCACGAACGAACGTTCGAGCTCGGCTTCCTGCCGCGCGACCCGTGCCGTTGCCGAGCTTATGCGCGATTGCGCCACCGTCGCAGCCGCGCGCCGCGCCTTGCACGACGCCGAGCCTGCGTCCGCTTCGCCCTTGGCCTGCTCGGCATCCTCGCTCGACGCCAACCCGCGCGCGAGCAGGTCCTGTTTACGCTTTGAACGGCTCGCGGCAACCGTCGACAGCACGCAGGCCTCGTCCGCGAGGCTGGCAGAAGCCATCGCGTCCCGCCTGGCAGTCTCGAGTTCCGCCCGGCCTTCGTTGATCCGCGCGCGCACGAGGGCGGCAGTGTCGAGCTCGGCCAGCAGCTGGCCGGCCGTGACGTCGCTGCCGCGGTCGACGTGCAGTTTGCTCACGATCGCACCCGACATCGCATCCGGAGTCGACGCGGCCGCCACGTGCACGATACCGCCATACGGCTCGATGCGACCGAGCGCGGCCACGCCCCGCGTCGCCGCCGCAGCCTTGGGGGTGGTCTGGGCGCCGGCGCTGCTCGCGGCCAGCGCCACGAGACAGCCCAACGAAACGAGTGCGGCGCCACGGACGCGCCGCATGCGCTGCATGGATGATGACTGCAAGATTCTCCCCCGCTCGACTGGCCCGGCGGCCGTTCTTATTCGTCCAGGCCCTGCGTGCGCCAGTGCCTGCTGATGCTCTCACGTGCCGCAAGATAACCTGCTTCGACGACGCGGTCGAAATTTCGCACGTCAGTAAAGCTGAAGCCGCCAACCGGCGGTTGCACGAGCAAGTCCGCCCTCGCGCCGGCAGCACGAGCCGAACCGATCGTGCCGATCGACATCGCCATCAGCATCAACGCCACCGGGCTCGGCACACGATGACGCTGCACCATCGGCAACACCTTGCCCGCGAGCACGCGCCACGGCGATGGCACGGCGTCGTAACTCACCGCGTAGTCCTTGCGCGAACTCAAGTCCACTGCGATCACACGACCGACTGCGCGCGCTCGCATCAGATCAACCGGCAGGTTGTCGAGGATTCCACCATCGACTGCAAGCTGGCCGTCGACGACCGCAGGCGGAAAAATTCCTGGCAGCGACACGCTCGCGCGCAGTGCCCGCGGCAGCGAGCCGCGCTCGTGCACCTGCACGCGGCCATTGCCGAGGTTGCTCGAGACGCAGAAAAAAGGCACGGGCAGGTCTTCGATTGCGCCGGGCAGGTGCTCGTCGATGAGTCGCTCCATGCGGCGGCCGCGCAGGAACGAGATGATCGGCACGGTCACGTCGCCGAACGGCTTCCCCTGGACGAAGGCCTTGCGCGCGCGGTCGATGGCGACGCCGGGATCGGGTCCAGTAGCCATCCCGGCGGCCATCACGGCTCCGATGCTGGCTCCACCGAGCCAGTCGACCGCGATGCCAGCCTCGTGCAGTGCGCGGTAGACGCCGAGGTGCGCGAAACCGCGCGCCGCGCCACCGCCGAGCACGAGCCCGACCGCGCGACCTGCGAGCACTCGCGCCACGCGATCCATGTCGCCCGGCACGCCCGCCCTCACGTGCAGGTGAAAATCCAGCTTGCGCGGTTCCAGCCACGCGGCCGTGCCGGACAATGTCTCGCCGTGCGTGGCGTGACAGAGCACCAGGGCCCGACGCGCCACCGGAGCGCCCGCGGATTCGAACGCACGCGCCTCGCCGGATTGCATTCCAGGGGACTCATGCGCCTGCCCGACCAGCAGGATCAGGTCGGCATTGTGCAGGGCCATGTCGGTGAAGGCGGTCTCTGCTGGGTCCGCTACGTAGAGCATGAAGCGATGTGCGTCTTCCTGCGCTGCAAGCCAGTCCACCATGGCGGGCGACAGTTCCTCGTGTCGCGCCGCAGGCAAGGGTGGCGCGCCATCGTCGCGCAATGACCGGGGAGTAAGCACTCGGGCCGGTCCGAAAGGCTGCAGCGCCACCCGCAGTTGTTGTGCCAGTGCCTCGGCCACTTGCACGGAGCCAAGCGGGAACAAGGCGATCGTCTTCAACGTGCGACGGATGTGCGACACGCCGGCCGTGCGGTCGCGCAACCGGCCAGCGATGCCACCCGCGATGTGCCGCGTGAGCTCCGGTCGCTGTCGCGCCAGACGATCGAACGCGGCTGACGTCATCTTGAGCAGCAGACTGTTGCGCACGGCGCGGATGCTCGCGGAGCGCGCGCCGCCCGTGAGCATGCCTATTTCACCGATGGTTTCGCCGGGATTGACCTCGGCGACGAGACGCTCGCCGGGCTCCGGGCCATTGTTCTGCTCAAGCCAGACCTGCATGCGGCCCCGCGCCAGCAGGAACAGGCAGTCGGCAGCGTCGCCCTGGCGGAAAAGCCAGTCCCCGCCATGACAGACGCAGGGCTCGAATTCTTCGAGCACCACGGTCGCATCGTCCCGCGGAATCGAAAAGTACTGCTGCAGCGCCGTCACCAGCGTCGCACGAGCGGCTGAATTCATTCCTCGCCCCGAATAAATTTTTTATCGTTCAGTTGCCGCCCGCAGGGCGCTCCGTCTGGCGGAGCGCATCCCCCCGAATGCGTCGGCCGCGTCAGTCTACCGGCAAATGAGACGGATCATCGCGCACGATGATCCGACCGCAACTGGGCGAGCAGGCCTGCCACGGCGGATTCGACGAGGTCGAACACGTCGTCGAAGCCTTGTGCTCCACCGTAGTAAGGATCGGGCACGTCGGCAGGCGCACCTTCGGGGGCAAACTCGAGCAAGGTCCGGATGCGCGCGTGATGCTTGGACGGACAGCGCTCCAGCAGCGTCGCGTGATTGATCCGGTCCATCGCCAGGATCAGGTCGAATGCCTCGAAGTCACGAACGCCGACTTGTCGTGCGCGCAAGGTGCTCAGGTCGATTCCGCGTCGGGCCGCCGCTTGGACGGAACGCGGATCCGGTGGCTCGCCGACGTGATAATCGTGCGTGCCGGCGGAATCCATCTCGATGTCGAGGTCCGGCGCATGACGCTGCACGTAGTCGCGGAACACGCCCTCGGCGGTCGGCGACCGGCAGATGTTGCCCATGCAGACGAACAGGACTTTCATCGTTGCTATCCCAAAAAATTGCGCGCCAGTTGGCACATCGAGCGAACGTTGGCGCACCTTCTGCTCGCTTGTACATGACACGTTTCGTGGCGGAAGCTTAACCAGACGCAGCGGCCGCTCGCCAGCGACCGTCACGGAGCGCAAGGATTGTGCCGCTATGTTGTATACCCCGAAGCAGGCTTCTGCCTGGTTGCTGCTCGTTTCGCTGTGGCTGTGCGGCGCCATGGCGCTCGCCGCCACCGTGCCGGAAGGCTTCGTCGACGGCCTCTTCGTCAGCATACCGACCGATGCCACGGCCATGCAGTTCGCCCCCGACGGGCGGCTGTTCGTGAGCCAGCAAAGCGGCAAGCTGCGAGTCGTGCAGGACGGGCAATTGCTCCCGACGCCGTTCGTAACTCTACCCGTCTCAGCGGCCGGGGAACGCGGGCTGCTCGGCATCGCGTTCGACCCGAACTTTGCGCAGAACAGTTACGTGTACGTGTACTACACGGCACCGTCACCGACCATCCACAACCGGGTGAGCCGGCTTACTGCAATTGGCAATGTCGCCGTCGCCGGCAGCGAGGTCGTGCTGCTGGAACTCGACAGCCTGTCGACCAACACGAACCACAATGGCGGCGCGATTCATTTTGGCAACGACGGCCTGCTGTACATCGCGGTGGGCGACAACCGCAATGGCGACAACGCGCAGTCGATGACCAGCCTCTTCGGCAAGGTGCTGCGCATCAATCGCGACGGCTCGATCCCCGCGTCGAATCCGTTCTACACGCGCACCACAGGCCGCTATCGATCGATCTGGGCAATGGGCCTGCGCAATCCGTTCACGACCGCGTTCCAACGCAGCACGGGTCGGCTGTACATCAATGACGTGGGCGAGCAGACGTGGGAAGAAATCAACCAGGGCGCAGCAGGCGCAAACTACGGCTGGCCTGTTGCTGAAGGCATTTCCCCGGATCCAGCCTTCACCAATCCCGCCTATAAGTACGGCCACTACAACGCCGCCTGCGCGATCACCGGGGGCGCCTTTTATGAGCCAGACGTCCTCGCCTTCCCGTCCTGGTTCTTCGGGCAGTATTTTTTTGCCGACTATTGCGCGGGGTGGATCCGACGCTTCAATCCGGACACCGGCACCGTCGCGGGCTTCGCAACCGGCGCAGCGAGCCCGGTCGCCATCACGGTGGGTCCTGACGGGTCGCTCTATTACCTGGCGAGAGCCGCGGGTTTGGTGGGGCGAATCAGTTACGCCGCAACCCAGGCACCGTCGATCGGCCTGCAGCCCGCGAACCGCACCATTGCAGTGGGCCAGTCGGTGACATTCAAGGTGGGCGCAACCGGCAGCACCCCTCTCGCGTACCAGTGGCGGCGCAATGGCGGCCCGATCGCCGGTGCAACGACCGCGAGCTATACGCGGACCAACGTGCCGCTCGGCGACAACGGGGCGACGTTCGACGTCGTCGTTTCGAATTCGATGGGCAAGGTGACCAGCAATGCGGCACAACTTACCGTGCTGCAGGACACCGTGCCCACGGCCAGCATCACCAAGCCCATCATCGGCACGACCTACGCGGGTGGCAACGTCATCTATTACGCGGGCACGGGCAACGATGCTGAAGATGGCACGCTGCCCGCGAGCGCCTTCACGTGGTGGGTGGACTTTCATCATGGCACCCACGCTCACCCGTTCCTCGCACCAACGAGGGGGTCCAGGACGGGCTCATTCGCGATCGCCGTCACCGGCGAGACGGCGGCGAACGTGTTCTATCGGGTACACCTGCAGGTGAAGGATTCTGCGGGCATCTCTCGTGCGGCAACGCGCGACATCCTGCCACGCAGGACGACGGTCAACGTGGCTTCCAATCCCACCGGCCTGCAGATCAAGCTGGACGGCCAGCTGCGCACGACCCCGTTCAGCTTCGTAGGAGTCGAAGGGGTCCGGCGCTCGTTCGAGGCGGTGTCACCGCAATACGTCTTCGGATCGAACTGGGTGTTTACGCAGTGGTCCGATGGCGGCACGCGACTGCACACGATCAGGACACCCGTGGCAGACACGACGTACACGGCGAGATACCTGACGCAGTAGCCGCCGGCCCTTGGTGGCACGCGGTTATGCCGCAGGTGGGCCGCCTTGGGCGGAGGGCCACAGAATCTGCGAAACTGTGCGGCCCATGACCTCCAATCTGCCCCTGGCCGCCCGCGTCATCTCCGAGGGCTACCTGCCAGCGCGATCTGCGCTGTTGCAGGGGCCGCGCGATCCCGTCAGCGGCAGCGTCGCACCTGATCGCGTGCGCGGCATGCTGCTCGGGCTCGCCATCGGCGACGCGCTTGGCAATACCTCCGAGTCCCTCACAGGTGCTGAGCGCCACGCCTTGTATGGGGAAATTCGCGACTTCCTGCCGAACCCGCGCGCGGCCGGACATCGCGTCGGCCTGCCGTCGGACGACAGCCAGTTGGCTTTCTGGACGCTCGAGAGCCTGCTCGAGTGCGGATCGCTCGACCTCGATGACTTGTCCGCGCGATTCGCGGCGCGGGAGCTGTTCGGCTCCGGTAAATCGATCCAGCAGTTCCTGCGCAAACGCACCGAAGGCTTCACGTCGTGGTACCACTGCGGCGCGGAAAGCGCGGGCAACGGCGCGTTGATGCGCATCGCCCCCATCGTGCTGCTGCATCCGTCCGGCAGCAGTGCCGCGCTGTGGCTGGACGTCGCATTGGCCTCGATCGTCACTCACCGCGACGCCTGCTCGGTGGCATCGTGCGTTGCGTTTGCAGACCTGCTCGCGCGCTTGTTGCGCCTGCCCGCCCCGCCTACGGGCGAGTGGATCATCACCACGTTCACGACGACCGTGCGGCAGATCTGCACGGATCAGCCGTATCGCCTGCGCAACGGCGATGGCAGCGACGCGCAAAAAGCCGCCGCATTTCCCGATCTGCTGGAGTCGGCCCTGGCCGATGCCAAACGTCACGACTGGGATACCGGGCAGGCATGTGCCGCATGGTCGTCGGGCGCGTATCTGGTCGAAACGGTGCCCGCGCTGCTGTGGATTCTTGCGCGCCATGCACACGATCCCGAAGAAGCGATCGTTCGCGCCGTCAATGACACCCACGACAACGACACCGTCGCCGCGCTCGTGGGCGCCGCGGTGGGCGCATTGCACGGCAGGGATGCGTTGCCCGTGAGCTGGACGCGCGGCTTGCTGGGCCGCACCACCGCAAACGACGACGGACGCGTCTTTCGCCTGATCGAACAGGCCGTCCGCCACGAATTCGTCTGAGGGCACACTCCGCGATGAAGAAGTTGTTGATCTGGGTCGGCGTGGCCGTCGCCGTCGTGGCGGCAGCACTGCTCGCCTTCGTCTGGTTCGGGCCGGTGCAGGTAGGAAGCAAGAAAGTGCTGCTCGACTTCATGCTCGGTCGCGGCATAGCACCGCCAAGCATCGCGCAGGCTGCCTCGAGGCTCGTCGTGGCCGATGGCTTCCGGCTCGAGGTGTATTCGACGGAGGTGTCGCTTGCCCGCTGGCCGCTCGCAACGCCGACGGGCGACCTGGTCGTTGCACGCACCCGAGCGGATGAAGTCGTGCTGCTCGAGCGCGACAGGGACGGCGACGGCAAGCCCGACGCTGTGCGCACGCTCATCAGCGAAGTGAATCATCCACACGGCCTCGCGCTGTACGAAGGCTGGCTCTATGTCGCGGACCTGACCGGCTACGGTCGAATCCGTTTCGACGCAACCACGGGCCGCGTGTCAGGCCGCTTCGAGCCCGTCGTCACCGACTTCAGTGCGGATGGTTTCCACCAGACCAAGACGATCGGTATCGGGCCGGACGGCTGGCTGTACGTGACGCAAGGCTCGTCGTGCAACGTGTGCGTCGAGAAAGACAACCGCCGCGCCACGATGATGCGCATGCAGCCGGACGGGACACAGCGCGAGGTGTTCGCCACCGGCTTGCGCAACACTGTCGGCTTTGACTGGGCACCCTGGGACGGCGCGCTGTACGGCACGGATAATGGCCGCGACCTGCTCGGCGACGACTTGCCGCCGGACGAACTCAATCGCATTGAGCGCGGCGGCTTCTACGGCTGGCCGTTCGCCCATGGAGATCGCGTCGCCGATCCGGATCTTGGTGCAGGTCGCGAGGCCGAAATCGAGCGTTCGATGCCGCCCGCGCATCACTTCCGTGCGCACAATGCCCCATTGGGCATCGCGTTCCTGCGCGGCGCGAGCTTGCCCGAGGCGTATCAGCGTACTGCGCTCGTAGCCCTGCATGGCTCCTGGAACCGCCGCACGCCTGACGGTTACAAGGTGGTCGCGCTGCAATGGCAGGCCGACGGCAGCATCGTGGAACGCGACTTCCTGACCGGATTCTTGAACGAGGACGGCATCATCGGCCGACCCGCAGGCGTCACGCAGGGCGCCGACGGCGCCATCTACATCACGGACGACTACGCGGGCGTAATTTACCGGGTCGTGGCGTCCGCGACGGTGACGTCAGCAGCGCCCTGAGTCGGTCCCGCCGCCAGCGCTTGCGCGATGAAGGCCTGCCACGTGGCATCGGGATCCCAGATGGTGCGCAGCGGATAACGCGCCTCGTCGTGCGATTCGCCGCGACGCAGTCGCCGGTAAAGATAGACGAACGCCGACACCCGGTAGTTCAGCGCGCAGTGCACCCAGACGCGTTGCCCCGCAAACGCATCGAGCACCCCGAAGAACTGCTGCAGGTGATGCAGTTCAGGCTGCTCCCACGGCACGGGAATCTGCACGTACGGCATGCCTGCCGCCGTGATGGCTTCGGCTTCGCCTGGCAAGGCATTCGATGACGTGGGCGGTGCAAGGTTCACGACCACACCCACACCCAGCCCTGGCAGGCGCTTGATATCGTCCGTGGACAACTGGCCCGAGGTCCACAGGTCGTCGAAGACCGCACGCGCGTTGATCGCGTCGAGGCCAAACGCAGCCGTCGTGCCGTAATACCGCACTTCGTCGCTACTGGCTTCCAGACGCACCGTGCCTTCAAAACGCATGCCGATCGTCTCGAGGACGCGGCCGGACGTCGTGTTATCCAGGCTCGTGATCGCTACCACCCGTGACAGGCCGTGACGCTCGCGCGCGTCGCGCAGCGTGGCCGCAGCGGCCTCGCGCGCGTACCCTTTACCCCAGTGCTCGGGCAGGAGCGCGAAGCCAATGTCGACGTCCGGCAGCGTGTCGCGCTTGATCAGGCCGCAAAGCCCCAGAGGTTGCCCGTCCTCACGGCGCTCGACCAGGAACAGGCCGAAGCCGTACTTGTCGTACAGCTGCTGCGGGCCGCCGATGATGTATTGACGAGCCCCGTCCAGGTCGTGCACGCCGCGATCGCCGATGTAA
>JANNGT010000134.1:0-1794 GCA_031404015.1 Gammaproteobacteria bacterium
GAAATACGCGCGGCGTGACGCAAGGTCCGACGTGTTCACGTACAACACCCCGGGCCTGGCCGGATCGTAAGCGGGCAGCGCGTAATCGATCGCACCCAATGAACTCGCACGGAAGTCTGCCATCGGACGAATCTCGAGCGTTGCCTTGGCGCGATCGACGAACGCCGCGGGCACGCGCGCGTCCACGCGTTGCTGCAGCGCGCGATAGCTCGCCAGCAGCGACTGCGCATTGGGATGCTGAAACCGCGGGTCGACGCGCATCGCATCGAACACGGCGCGCGCATCGCCCGGCACCCCGAGCGGGCCCTGCAACACGGCGAGTCGAGTGCGCAAGCGTGCCACCTCACGCAGCCCGAGTTCGTGCACTTCGGCGGGCGTCAGGTCGAGCGTCGTGCAGTAGCGCACGAGGTGCGCGTACCAGAGGTCGCCGCTGGGCAGGCTGGACCACGACACCGTGTCGCGCGCCTTGGGCAGGTACTCCTGCGCCAGGTAATCATGCAGCCGTCGATACGCAGGCAACACTCGTGTACGGAGTTTTTCGTCGTACGCCTGCAGCAGTCGACGACGATCTGCAACGGTGGGCCCAGCGGGAAAGTTGAGCATCGGCTGCCAGAAGACTGACTGCTGCGGATCTTCGAGCTGACCGAACGCGGCGAGTTGCGGCAGCGTGCGCTCCACCACGACCTTCGGCAGCACGACGCCCTTCGTCACGCCAGCGCGCAGGTTGTTGAGCGTCTGGTCCACCCATGCGACATAGCCGTCCATGCGGGAGAGGAAGCGGTCGTAGTCGGCCGTGGTGCGGAACGGTTGCGCGCCCTGGCCCGAGCCTAGTTGCGCGAACACCATCGGCCAGTTGTTCACCTGGGTGATCGCAAGCAGCTCGCTGGGATAACGGAAGCCTGCGATGCCCAGCTCACGCTGACGCTTGAACGCCTCGTACGTGATGCGGTCCTCGCCGGAGAGCTGCTTCGCATCCACCAGTTGCAGACGCTCGAGCGACTCCTGCTCGATGCCGAGCGAGTCGGCCATCCAGCTCATGCTGACGTAGTCGCCGAAGCGATCGTCGAAGCGATGGTCGCCGAGCTGGGTCGCGAGGATGGGATTCAGCGCAAGGTAGTCGTCGAAGTAGGTCTCGACCACCTGGTAGAGCTTGACGGCCTGTTCGTTCGACGCGCGCAACGGCGCGGCCAGCGTCGACACTGCTGCTTCCGCTCGCGGCGGCGGAGCGGCGGCCATGTCGCACCCTGCGAGCAGCAGCGGGCCCGCCAGCCACGACACGCGGGCAAGAGAACGCGGTATAGACATCAGCGGCGCGCGGCGATCCACCGATCGACCTTGGCCTCGAGCACGTCCAGCGGGACCGCCCCGTCACTGAGCACCTCGCGATGGAAATCGCGCACGTCGAACTTCGGTCCCAGTGCCTGCTCGGCCTTGCGTCGCAACCCCTGGAGCGCCAAATCGCCGACCTTGTAGCCCAGCGCCTGGCCGGGCCACGCAATGTAGCGCTCGACTTCGGAGACCACGTCCGATTCGGCGAGCGTCGAATTGTCGAGCATGAACTTGATCGCCTGCTCGCGCGTCCAGCCCTTGGCGTGCAGTCCGGTGTCGACCACGAGCCGCATGGCGCGCAACTGCTCGTCGTTCAGGCGGCCAAACCACTGGTACGGATCCGTGAACAGGCCGAGTTCTTTGCCGAGATACTCCGAATAAAGCGCCCAACCCTCGACGTAGGCCGTGTAGTCGCCGCCAAAGCGACGGAAGCGCGGCACGCCTTGGAGTTCCTGCTGGATCGAT
>JANNGT010000135.1:0-3259 GCA_031404015.1 Gammaproteobacteria bacterium
GGCTCCGGGCGCAGCCAACCTGCGTCGCTCCCGACCTTCTAGGCGTCTCCCGCGGGCGAGTCAAGCGTTGGCGCGCGTTGGCGCGCAGCACGATCAAGGTCTTCGAGCGGAGGTGAGCGCCTACAGCTTGACGATTTCGACGCGCAGTTCCGCGCGGTCGCGCGGCGGCGCGCATCCGGGCCCTCGCGCGGTCAGGCGTGGACTGGACTGAAGCGGAGGATGCCCGGCTGCGCTCCGAAGCCGCCAGCAAGGCCGCCTTGCAGCGGCGCGACGGCCTGACGCTCGAGAAAGCGCTGTCCGACTACGTGGAGAACAAGCGACGCGCGAAGGATGGGTTGGGACTGAAGGCGCGCACGCGCGCCGACTACCTCGGGATGGTGCAGGGCGCCCGGACAACAGAGAAGAAGACTCGGCAGGCAGCAGGTTTCCTGTATCCGATGGCGAAGACGCCGCTCACCGAGTTGACCGCGAGCCACATCAGGGACGCCTACGACGTCGCCGTAAAGAAGTCGCCCCGACGCGCGGAGTACGCGATGCAGGTGCTGCGCGCCGTGCTTCGGTGGCACGGGGTCGTGGTGCCAGACAACCCTCTCGGTCGTGAGACCGCCGGTCGTGCCCGGATCACGATCTCCGCTTCGCGAGGCGACCCGTCTCCGATCCCACCAGAACTGCTGGGTGCGTGGTGGCGCGCTGCCGGCATCGCGCCGTCGCAGTTGGCGGCCGACTACTACCGGTTCCAGCTCCTGACCGGCTGTCGGGGCATCGAGATCCACGGGCACAAGCTGCATGGCTACCCGCCGCTGACCGTCGGAGACGTCGATCAGCGGGCGGGCAGGGTGGTGCTGCGGGACACCAAGAACCGCGCCGATCACAAGCTGCTGCTGTCAACGCAGGCGCTCGAGATCGCTGCGCGCAACTGCAAGGGCCGCAAGAACGAGGAACCGCTCTTCCCGATCGTCGACGCCCGAAAGACGCTGGCTTGGATCAATGAGCGGGCTGGCACCAAAGTCCAAGGGCACGGCTTGCGTGCGACGTTCGCGAGCATCGCCGAGGAACTGGTGTCGTCGGCGCTGCTGAAGCGGATGTTGAACCACGCTACGGTGGGTGACGTAACCCTTGGCCACTACGTCGCCAAGAGCGAGGCGCAACTTCGAGCGGGCTGGCAGGCTGTTGCTGACTTCGCCGAAGAGGTCGCCAAGCAGTCGTAGCAGCGATGAGCAGGGCGGTCCGGCGCGCGACGTCAACCGGCGCGTTATCCAAGCTCCCCGGCGGCAGGACCACAAGGGCGGTCGAGCGTCTGCTCTCTGCGCACGCGAATTGGTGCTCTCGACCCAGAGCTTACGTAGACAGAGTTGATCTGGCCACCGCAAAGCGGCCGTTTCATTTGCAATTGCATGACCCCAGCGGCGACATCACCAAGTGCGTGGCGCCGTTGCGCCAAGCAGTGTTGGGCTTCAGCACAATCTATCCGGACGCCGCCTCTTTGTACGGTGCCCGATATTCACGAACCGACTCAGCGGGCAGGCTTCGCCGTTGGAGGCTTGCCCCCCGCTGCGGGGGCGATCAGGTGCGGCCCAAGCAGCCGGCGCAGCGCACGGTCCATCTTGGCGTACTCGTCGGGGCAGCGCAGCAGCCGGTCCGACGCGCCTGTGAACATTGGCGCCAGCGCAGCAAAGGCATTGGGGTCGGATCCGTAGGCCCAGCAGCCGATGTTGATACGCCGTTGTCCGTCAAGTCCGTGCTCGCCTGCAAGATACGGAGTGACGTCGCGGCGCCGTTGATCGGCATCGAAGAACCACATGCCGCCTACCAGTACCCAAGGCAGCACATCGGCCACCTCAGGGTCATTCATCTCTCGCAGGGTGAGGAAGGTCGCAATCTGATCAGCGACGTCCTCCTCGCGGCCGGTGATTGGTAAGTCGAGCATGTGAACCAGCGCGTGGCCGATTTCATGCATCGCAATGAATGTCACAGCGCCGAAGGCCAAGAGACTGCGTTCTTCCTCCAGCAGTTTCTTGCGGGTTCCGGGGATCTTTGCCCTTTCTGCCTTCATCGTGACGTGATCGATCAACTCGTAGCACATCACTATCGCGTCCTGATCACTCACGTAGAAGGCATTGGCCATGCCGCAGGATGCGCCGACCAAGTTCAGATCCTTGGGTAGGCGCACTGACTCGGTGATGCCATCGGCGATGCTCTCTAGGTAGAGCCACTCCTTAAGCTTCATCAGTCCGCGTTCGGCTTGGGGTGAGTTTGCAGGTTCGTAGCTCACCACCACCTTGGCGCGCGGTGGCCCGCCGGCCGTCTTCTCTGAGGGCGTGCCCGAGGGTCGAGCGATTTGGCCGGCGAATGTCTCCGTGAGAAAGAGCGATGCCAGGATCGCGAGGACGCTGACTTTCAACAGGGACGCAGGCATTGCCATCACGCGGCTATGGGAGCACAAGATGTAGTCATTGGAGCATCGGTCGCTGCCGTGCCGCAACGTTGGCTGACCGGTCGGAGGGGTTCCTCCTCGCCCTGCACAGGAACTCGGTCACGATCACGTGGTGGCCGCGCAGCTGACGCAACGCGCGGTCCGTCTTGGAGCGCCCCTCGCACCGCAGCCTAACGGTCTCGCGGCCACCGTCAAGATCGGTCCGCTTCCACAACTCCACATGGATCAGAGCGCTCAGTTTCGCTGCATCACCCGCTGGCGGGCTTGCATGGCGATATTGTGGCCCTGCTTCACGCTGATCGACTCATCGACCTCGAGCCGCGCATCCACGACGATCGTGTCACTCATCTTGAGGGTACGCACGTCGTGCACGCCCCTGCAGCCCGGTGTGTTTGTCAGCGTCCGGCGAACCGCCTCGACCGCCTGCTCGTACACCGAATGGTCCACCACGTCGTACAGCGGATTGGTCGTCCAAACGCACTCTTCCTGGGGCTGGGGCTGCGTTGGGGCGGCGCTTGGGTGGCCAGACGCATAGGTCGAGGATCAGAGTGCGGTTTTCTGTGGTCGTCGTAGGCCGGCCGAGTGCCGATCACACTGGTCGAGCCCGCGCATCACAGGCTTGAGCCGCGGGTTTACGCCGGAGCTTCCGCCAGCTTGCCTCGATCCCGCGAAGCCCGAGCGAAGCTGGTCCCCGCGGCTGTGGACGCAGGCCGCCCGAACGGAGATGGTTTGGGCAGGCGTCCGCGGCGGTTCCCGCGTCTGCATGTCCAGCTGCGCAAGTTCTTCTAGATCACCGGCCGCTCAAGGATGGCGGCCACGAATTTC
>JANNGT010000136.1:0-3029 GCA_031404015.1 Gammaproteobacteria bacterium
GGGAAAGAAGGTCAGGTCGGTGCGGCTGGTTTAGTCGCGACGCACCGGCTTGATGCTTCGATGGGCGGCCTCGTTTACTACGCCGCCAACGCCGGATAGTCGCTGTAGCCTGCCGCGTCCGACGTGTAGAAGAGCTCTGCCCGCGGAGCCGCAAGCGAGGCGCCCGATTTCATGCGCTCGACCAGGTCCGGGTTGGCGATAAAGGGCCGGCCGAACACCGCGAGTTGCAGGAGCCCTGAGTCCAGGTGCGCTTGCGCACTTTCGGCCGTCAGGTTGCCGGCTGCGATCAGCGTGCCCTTGATGTGGTCACGCAGCGTGCGCAGCACCGCCTGCGGGTCCCCGGCGTTGTTCAGTTGCGGGCTGAAGGCGTCCGCCAGCATGACGTGCACGTAAGCCATGTCCGCCGTTGGCAATGCATCGAGCAATGCCACGTGCGTCTCGATCGGATCGGCATCGGCAATGTCGTTGAACATGTGCCCCGGTGACAGGCGGATCGCGGTGCGTGCCGCGCCAATGGCACCTGCGACGGCCGCGACGACTTCGACCACGAACCGGATGCGCCCCTGCAGCGAGGTGCCGTAGCCGTCGGTGCGCAGGTTGCTGTTCGACGCCAGGAACTGGTTGAGCAGGTAGCCGTTCGCAGCGTGCAACTCCACGCCATCGAAACCAGCCGCGATCGCGTTGCGCGCCGCGGTGACGAACTCCTCGATCAGCGCCGGCAGCTCCGCGGTTTCCAACGCGCGCGGAGTGGGGTAGTCCTGCATCTGCTGCTGGTCGGTCCACATCTGGCCGGCGGGCTGCACGGCTGATGGCGCAACAGGTGCATCCTTGATCTGGCGATTGAGCGGGTGGGCAATGCGACCGCAGTGCATGAACTGCATGAACATTCTCGCGCCGCGCGCGTGGACCGCATCCGTCACGAGCTTCCAGGCGGCGATCTGTTCCGGGGTGTGAATACCCGGTGTCCGTGCGTACCCCTGTCCGGCGAAGCTGGTCTGCGTGCCCTCCGAGATGATGAGGCCGGCGCTGGCGCGCTGGGCGTAGTAGTCGCGCACGAACGACCGGGGCACGCCCATCGCGTCCGACCGGCTGCGAGTGAGCGGCGCCATGACCATGCGGTTCTGCAGTGGGAGGCCGGCGAGGGTGGTCGGCGCAAAGAGGCTGGGCATGAGAAGTGACTCCGACGGCGATAAAACGGGGATCAGCCAGTCTATTCGCTCGTCGCGCCGGGGGGATTCAATAAAGCTTGCCGCTGCTTCCTTTCCCTGCGAGGCCTTGTAGGCGAGCTGCCCGCAAATGTCGCGCTCAGTCCTGCTCACCCAACCGTGCGATATCCTCCGGCGGCAACGCGATGGCACGGCCGAAGCCCGCGACGTACATCCCCGCCTCCGGTACCAGTCGATAGATCTGGAAGTCGGTGAGCCCAACCGTCAGCTCGGCACTTGGGAATCGTGCGAGGTAACGATCGCGAGCGGCAATCCACTCGGGCGTGTCGCGCACCAGCGGCTCGACGTTGCATTCGAACGTGACTCGCTTCAGCTGCAGCGGGTCCTTGGTGTCGTCGTCTTTTTCGTGGATCAGCACGCACACGCGCGCGCCCGCAGTCATGCCCCGGGAGTGGCGCGCCAGTTTCGAAGCCCGGACAAGAAAGGCCGTGCGACCCGGATCCATGATGAAGGGCAGCAGGCCGGCATAGGCAGCGCCATCCGGCGGCAGTGTCAACGCGAGACTGAGTACACGTTGGTCCGTGAACAGGGACCGCAGATCCCGGATCGTTGTCTTCAGCATCTGCACACTTTACAACCGAAACAAGCGTTACCCCACTCGTGCCTACGGCGCAGGCGTGAATGGCGCACGATAAGATCGGATGAAAAGCGCGAGACGTTGACATGCCGAAAGACGATCAAAACAGCGCCGAGACGTACCTGCAGCCGGTGCCGATCACATGGTCACGAGCGGCGGGCGGCATTCTCCTGATCGCGTCGATCGTACTCGCGATCTTTCTGGTTTACGGCCTGGTCCAACGATGGTCGGATGACGGGGCCATTGTGCCCGCGTCGAGTTCGGAGCTGATTTTTCAGTTGATGCTGGTGGTGATCTGGGGATTCTGCGCGCAGGCGGGCTGGCGTCTCGTGTTCAGTCGTTCGCGCCGACCGGGAGCGTTGTTTTCCTGGGTGGTGTGGCTTGCGCTCGGCGCTGTGTTGCTAACCCTGACGGCAATGATCGCGGTCTTGCGCCTGGCGGCCGCGGGTGCATGGACGCAGCGGGACCTGCAGGTGATCCTGTTCGGCGGGGGCATCGGCGGCTGGTGCCTGTGGCTCGCGTGGAAGGCGCGCGGCGATCGAGCCGATGGCGTCGTTCGCCCCGACTGAACTCGATGCTGCGCCGGTCCACTTCACAGTTTCAAACGAGTGCGGCGGGACCAGGATGGACAACGACGGAATTTGGTCCGACAGTCGGCCGTGAATCGGTGTCCTGCGCGACCGTCGACTGCGCATTGCCATGGCTGGGAGCGATCATGAACACAGCAACCGGGTTGTTCACCGTAAGGTGGCTGGTCCCGTTACTCGTCCTGACGGGCTTCTCGACGGGCACGACTGCCCAGACGGCGCCCGCAGCGGCACAAGCGCCAATTGTCTCGTCCGATTCAGGTGCCACTCCTCCGGCCGTGGTGGCTCCCGGACCGGCAAGGAAGGCCCCAGCAAAGGACGCCACCGGAGCCAGTCCACCCGCGGTCGCCGGCCGGTGGGTCAATAGAATCGACATGAAGACGTGTCCAAGAGGCTCGACCGTCTACATTGACGAACGCGACGGCGGCGTCAAATGCTGGGTCGACGACAAATAGCAGCCTGCGATGCGGAACTCGTGTTTATCGTTCGAATTGGGTCGCGACTGAGTGCCATCCCAATCCACCCCGTTGAATCCGAGGAAGCTGCTGCACTCCAAGTGGACGGCCGTGAATCCGCGCAACAAGGAGAAGCATTTCCTCGTCACCGGGATCGTCGATCCCGAGCCGCCGGGTTCGCCTG
>JANNGT010000137.1:0-14039 GCA_031404015.1 Gammaproteobacteria bacterium
GGCAAGTAGGTGCGGATTATCCTCGACACGCACGTATTGCTGTGGTCCCTGCTGGCGCCGAAGCGACTGTCGCCGCGCGAGCGTGAACTCATCGATGGCGGCGAGGTCCTGGTCAGTGCCGCAACCATGTGGGAAATCGGGGTCAAGGCCGCGATGGGCAAGCTTGACTGCAATCCGCGGCAGATACTGGAGGCGATCCAACCTGCCGGTTTCGAGCCCCTTGCGATAACCGGCCTGCATGCCGTGCTGGCGGCATCGCTGCCGCGGCTGCATTCCGATCCGTTCGATCGCATGCTTGTGGCGCAGGCCCAGGCCGAATCGGCGCTCCTCGTCACGCGCGATACGGCACTTCTCGATTACGGCACCTTCGTCACGCGAGGGTGACCGCCGCCAAGCCGTTCAGACGCCGGCACGCCGCCTGAGCGCTGCCACGCACCGCTCGGCCGCCTTGCCGTCCCACAGCGCCGGCTTGCGCCCCAGGGGCCAACGGCCCGCCAAGGCCTCGCCCATCTGCTGGTGCAGCTCTGCGGGCTTTACAAGGCGGTTGGAGCCTTCGGTGACGGTGATGGGCCGCTCGGTGTTCTCGCGCAGCGTCAGGCACGGGATGCCGAGGTAGGTGCTCTCCTCCTGCACGCCGCCGGAATCGGTGATGACGGCACGCGCGCCGCGCACCAGGTTCATGTACTGGATGTAGCCCAGCGGTTCGGTGAGGGTGATTCTGGCGCCCTCACCCCCACCCTCTCCCGCATGGCGGGAGAGGTCGGCCGAAGGCCGGGTGAGGGCCTGCGTACCGGCCTGCGTCAGGGCCTCGAGGAGGCCGAACACCTCCAGCTTCTTCCGCGTCCGGGGATGCACCGCGAACACCAGCGGGATGTCATTCGACACCGCAATCAGCTGCTGCACCAGGGGCGCAAGTGCTTCGCGCGTGTCGACATTCGACGGGCGATGCAGCGTGACCACGGCATAGTTGCCGGGCTCGAGACCCATCGAGGCTTGCGTGCCGTCCGCTTCGATCTGCGCGCGCATCATCTCGAACGAGTCGAGCATGATGTTGCCGACGCGGTCGATCTTGCTTGCGGGCACGCCTTCGCGCGCGAGGTGTTCGTCGGCGTCGGGTGACGGCGTCCAGTAGACGTCGCAGATCGCGTCCGTCACGAGCCGGTTGATCTCCTCGGGCATGCGGCGGTCGCCGCTGCGCAGTCCGGCCTCGAGGTGCACGACGGGAATCCACAGCTTGGTCGCGACCATGGCGCACGCCGCCGTGGAATTGACGTCGCCCACGACGACGATCCAGTCGGGCTTCTCGCGCAGCGCGACCTTTTCGTACGCGATCATCACGCCGCCGGTCTGCTCAGCGTGCGTGCCGCTGCCGACCTCGAGGTGGAAATGCGGCTTGGGCAGCCCCAGGTCGCGGAAGAACGCGTCCGACATGTTCGCGTCGTAGTGCTGGCCCGTGTGGACGATCTGCGGGGTGCACCACGACTCACGCGCGAGCGCGTGGTACAGCGGCGCGATCTTCATGAAGTTCGGGCGGGCGGCGGCGATCAGGTGAACGACGAGAGGAGACTTGGGCAAGGCGCGCGTTCCGCTGGAAGTAGACAGCGGGAATGATGCCACACTGCATTAAAAAGGCTCGTGCATGGCCGGCTTTGGCCGTAAAAAATGCGGATCGCGTTCCGCTTGGCGCCGGGCTGGAACGCTCAGGTGGGAGCCCCACCCCGTCGAGCCTGCAGGCTGGTGACTTTGCCGACAGCCTCCCTAGGCGGACTGGCAACGAGCGTCGCCGCCTGCCGCGCGCGACAGACCAGGTCGACGAGGTCGCCATTGGGACGGTATTCCCCGATTGCTTCCTGCAGGATGGCACGCGCCGCCTCGGCGTCGAACCGACTCAACACAACCAGCAAGTCCTGCAGCATCCGATGAGTGACAGACCAAGGCAGCGAGTGCTCCATGGCGCGCAGGATCATGGAATGCTCCGTACCGCTCACGTTGTTGCCGATGAGGAGTTCTTCAAAAAGCTTTTCCGCTGGACGGAGTCCGGTGTAGGCGATTTCAATGTCGCCATCGGGGTCATCCTCCCCCCGGATCGTGAGACCCGAAAGCCGGACCATGCGCCGCGCGAGGTCGTCGATACGCATCGGCTTGCCCATGTCGAGCACGAACACGTCTCCTCCCCGCGCCATCGCCCCGGCCTGCAGTACCAGTTGGGACGCTTCTGGAATGGTCATGAAATACCGGATGACCTCCCGGTGGGTCACCGTGACCGGCCCGCCGCGGCGAATCTGCTCGCGGAACAAAGGCACGACTGAGCCCGACGACTCGAGCACATTGCCAAACCGCACCATGCAGAACCGCGTCTTGCCGCCGCGCTCACTCATGCCCTGCAGCACCATCTCGGCGAAGCGCTTGGTGGCACCCATCACGTTCGTCGGGTTGACCGCCTTGTCTGTCGAGATCAGCACGAAGTTCTCGACCTCGCTTTCGAGCGCCGCCTCTGCCAGATTCCACGTCGCGATGACGTTGTTATGCAAGCCCTCGACGACATTATGCTCGACGATGGGCACGTGCTTGTACGCAGCCGCGTGATAGACCGTCTGGATACCGAAGGTGCGCATGATCTCGCACGCGCGCTGCCTGTGATGCGCGCTACCGAGCAGCGCAACGATCTCGACCGAGCCCCGTGGAGGCGAAAGCTGCAATTCCCGTTCGATGTTGTACAGCGCCAGCTCGGAGTTCTCGAACAGTACGAGGCGCTTTGGACCCAGTCGCACAATCTGGCGACACAGCTCGGAGCCTATGGAGCCGCCGGCGCCAGTCACCATCACGTTCTTGTCACGAATACATGCGTCGAGCAGCGCCAGATTTGGCGGCACGGGATCGCGACCCAAAAGGTCACTGACGTCAATTTCGCGCAGCTCGTCGACCTGCGCATTACCGCTCGCGATCTCGGCGAGGTTCGGGATCGTCTGGACCATGACTCCCTGGCCTTCGATCTGGCGAATGATTTCCGCACGTCGCCTGCGGGACGCCGTGGGCACGGCCAACAAAACCCGCGAGATGGCATGCGACTCGACCAGGGCCGGAAGTCTCGACGGAGCGAAGATCGAAATGCCGTCGATCATTGACCCGCGCAGCACCTTCTTGTCGTCGATAAAAGCAACGACCCGCAAGCCCTTGCCGACGTTCAGAGCGCGAGCGAGGCGCACACCCGCCTCGCCAGCACCGTAGACGGCCACGCTTTCGTTCCCGTCATTGCCCTGCAGAAGCACCCAGCGAGCAAGATAGCGGCTGCTGCCTACCCAGACCAAAGCGATCAGTGCATAGATCGCGATGGTCGAGAGACCGATCGGAGTTTGCGTGATCGTCTGGCCGGTGAAGTACACGGCAATCGCAGAGCCGACGACGCCTGCGACGACAGCAACCATTGCCTGCGGACCAATGTAGCGAACGACAGAGCGGTACAGCCCGAACATGAAGAACAAAAACAGACTGACGGCCGTGGCCGCCAGGTAGACCCATGGGCTGCTCTCCAACCCGTCCGCTAATGAATCGAATTTGAGGACGAAGGCGAGCCAAAGGGCCGCGGGAATGGTGATCGTATCGGCGGCCAGCATGACCGCACGTTTTAAGGGCCGCGGCAGCGCCCGAATTCGGCTCAACATACCCTAATCTTCCCTATGGATCCCTGATTGTCGGGCGTATAAGTCGCCCGAGGCTTCCTTGCGTTGGTCGGATTTTACCATGGCCAGCCCGGCCAAGCGTTCTCAACCGGTGAAATCGGATTTAATCCGAGTTCGACGAGATCTCGCTGATTCCCGGACACGTCAAGAGTCAGCCGAAGCGCGCCTTCGCAGAGGCCTCGGCCAGCACCGATCGAATAGCGCCACATGTGAGATCGACATCCCCAGCCGACAGCGTTGGGTGAACAAGGAACATCAGGCTGGTCTCACCCAATTCACGGGCGACAGGCAGTCGATTGCGAGGCGCCCACCCGGTTCCTTCAAATGCCTTCTCGAGGTAAACCTCGGAGCACGAGCCCTGGTAGCAAGGGACACCCAGCACATTGATGGCCTCAATGATCCGATCCCGGCTCCACCCCTCCTTGAGTCCCTCGGGAGCGACATAGGCATAAAATTTGTACTGAGCGTGCTCGCAGCCGTTGCGAGACGCGCAGGTCGGATCGCAGGCCTTGCCACCACACGCGAAGGTCGGGACCCTGACGGCCCGATAAGGCCGGCATGCGTCGTGAATGGCAGCGGCATTCGCCGCTCGCCGGGCTGTCCATTCCCCCATGCGGCGCAGTTGGATACGGCCAAGGACCGCCTGCATTTCGAGCATCCGCCAGTTCGTGCCGAAGCTCTCGTGCAGCCAGCGGAACCCGGGCGGATGACTTCGCTCGTACACGGCCGCATAGCTCTTGCCATGGTCCTTGTACGCCCACATGGTCCGCCAGAGCGCGTCATCGTTGGCGGTGACCATGCCACCTTCGCCGCCCGTGGTCATGATCTTGTCCTGACAGAACGACCACGCACCAACATGCCCGATCGATCCGACGCTGCGGCCCTTGTAACGAGCTCCATGAGCCTGCGCGCAATCCTCGATGACCTTGAGTCCATGTCGCTCAGCCAACACCATGATCGGATCCATGTCGCATGGCCAGCCCGCAAGATGAACGCAGATGATGGCTCGTGTACGGGGCGTCAAGACCCGTTGGATGGTTTCCGCGGTAATGTTTCCGCTGTCAGGGTCCACATCGGCGAACACAGGCGTAGCACCGGCGTTTGCAACGCAGGACACGCTGGCCATGAATGTCCGAGGCGTGACAACCACTTCATCGCCACGGCCTATGCCCAGCGCCTTCAACGCGACGTCGAGCGCCAGGGTTCCATTGGCCAGCGCCACCGCGTGGCGGGTGCCAGCCCAGGCGGCAAAGTCTTTCTCGAACTCGTGGCATTCGGTGCCGGTCCAATAACTGACCTTGTTTGACAACAGAACTCGCTGTACGGCTTCGGCCTCCTCGACAGTAAAACTTGGCCACGGCGAAAAAGGTGTGTTCAGCATCAAGTCGTCTTCGGTTTCACAAGTGGTCTGGCCGGGTTGCCCACGACAGTCGCGCCGGGCGCGACGCTCCGGGTTACGACGGCACCCATGCCCACCACGGCGCCGCGGCCGATGACCAGGGGCTGGCCGGGTTGGCCCTGCTTGAGGACGGCGCCTGTGCCGATGTAGGCGTGGTCTTCGACCACTACGTTGCCGTTACACATCACGCCAGGCGCGAAAGTCACGTAGTCGCCAATGACACAGTCATGTTCCACGTAGCTGTAGAGGTTGGCGTGGAAGTGCTTGCCGATTCGGATGTTGCTGGTGAGGGCGACGAAAGGGCAAAGGATGGCGCCATCCCCCAACTGTACGTCGTCCATCTGTACGACGCTGGGGGCCCGCACTTCGAAAAACTGGACTTCGTCTGCACGACATCGTTCTGCCAACAACTCGCGCACTGCGCTGTTGGCAATAGCGACGTTGATGTGACGGCTGCTTGCTGGCAGCTTCAACCACTCGGCATAAGTAAGCACCGGGTGGCCGTTGACCTCCGCAGCGGGAGGATCATCATCCACGAATACCAACTGGTATGACTCGCCGCTGGAAGGCCACTGCTGACGTGCCAACGGCATCACGCCGCGGCCGCAGCCGCTGACACCGTAAATGGCGACGCGCTTCATGGTCGATCGTGACTGGGCATGCTGCCCGTGAATTTAGGCATGGTGACCTCGCCAGCGGCGCTGATGCCGTCGCGAACAAGGACTTTCTTTAAAGTCAGCCATAAAATTTTGATGTCCAGCCATAAGCTGCGGTGCTCGGCGTACCAGACGTCAAGCTTGAACTTATCTTCCCAGCTGATTGCGTTGCGACCGTTCACCTGCGCCCAACCAGTGATGCCGGGGCGCACTTCGTGGCGGCGGGCTTGCTCCGGGGTGTACAGCGGAAGGTATTCAATCAGCAGCGGCCGCGGTCCTACAAGGCTCATGTCGCTTTTCAGCACGTTCCAGAGTTCCGGCAGCTCGTCCAGGCTAGTTTCGCGCAAAAAGCGGCCAAACGGGGTCAGTCGCAAGGCATCGGGCAGCAGTTGACCGTCGGGGCGGCGATCGTCGGTCATGGTACGGAATTTGACGATCTCGAATGGCTTGCCTTGCAGGCCAGGGCGCACCTGCCGGAAAAACACGGGGCTGCCCAACCTGCTGCGTACCAACCCGATGAGGACCAGCAACGGCAACGCAAGCACAAGCATCCCGATGATGACGACGACCACATCGAACACGCGTTTCGTGGCGCTGTCAGTGTGGTTGCTCATCATCGCCCTAAGCGCCTTCAGCCCGGGAAATCACATCCACCCACCGATCCGCCAATTCGCGTCGGTCGAATTCGCGCGTGGCCAGCGCGAGGCCGCGCTGCCCCATGGCCTTGAGCGCGACACGGTCAGCCGCTGCACGCTCCAACACGTCAGCGAAGACTGCCGCGTCATCGGGCGGGACAGCGAAACCGCAATCGTTGGCACGAATCAGTTCAGCGAGCCATCCAGGATAATTGGTCAGCACCGGCAGGCCCGACGCGATGTAGTCGAAGAACTTGTTGGGCGACGTGCCGAAGTAAAAGGCCGGCACATTCGCGAGCAGTTGCAAGCCGAGGTCAGTTGCGGCCATCAGGCCGGCCAACTTCTCCTTGTTGACCGGCTCATGGAAAATCACGTTTTCAAGTCCGTCACGCTGGGCGCGAGCCTGCAGTGCCGGCTTGAGCTTGCCCTGCCCGATCAGCAGCAGCTTGATGTCCTGCCGGCCTCGCCGCTTGAGTTCCACCGCCGCGTCCAAAACGGCTTCGAGTCCGTTGGCCATGCCATGGGTTCCAGCAAACAATGCCATCAACTCCGAAGACTGGATTCCAGCCGGTCGCCAGGGTGTCACCTGGCCACCGAATATATCCAGATCGCACCCGTTGGGCACCAAGCTGATGCGCGAGTGCGGTACGCCTCGATCAGCAATGCCCCGCACGATGCCCGGCGACAAACCGACAAGCTGGTGCGCTGAACGATAGCTGACCCATTCCAGCACTTCCATGGCGAACAGGACCAGGGGGTTGCGAATGACGCCCATCGCGCGCGGCAGCTCCGGCCACAGATCGCGCACCTCGAATACGAACGGCTTGCGACGCAGCCAACGAGCACATATGCCGGGTATGCCTGCCGTCAATGGCGTGGTGGTCGCAAACAGCACGTCGTACTCTTCGCTGAATGCCAGTCCGACACTGCGCAGTGCGAACCTGAGGAACGTACTCGCTCGCCTGGCAAAGCTGTCTGAATTGGAATAAGCCAGGTTGAATTCGATGATCTCCATGCCGTCGACTACGCCGCGCCGACTGCCCTTGATAAACGGCGTAGTCAATCCTGTTTCGCCGCCGCCGTAGCTGCCGCAGACCATCGTGACTCGATGCCCTCGAGCCAGCAGACGAGTCGCCATCTGGTAGGAACGAATCCCGGCGGAACCCTTGGGCGTGGAGAAGTGCTGGTGGAAGTACAGTACTTTCATGCGGACCACTTGATCTCGGTCGTCAAGATCGACGCACAGGCGACTTCTACTTCCAGGACCGGAAGCGAAGATTTCTCATTGTAGCGACGGGATTCCCAGCCTTCCACGCACTCGAAACGGGTTACCGGCGCAGTGGAAGTGACCGAGATTTTAACGTGTGCATCTCTCCATGTTCCATCGGCACAATGCCAGTCCCCAGCGGGTGGGGCAATGCGCCAGCGCAACACGGCTTTCTCGTCGAAGCCCGACACGTGGTCGATGACGACGCAACGCCCGGGCTCCAGCTTCACGCTACGCCGGTGGCGTGCACCGCGGTAGTCTCGATAGGCAGCGACGACCTCCCCTTCGGCCTCTCCCATTTTCAATTCTTCGGCCTCCAGCCAATCGCCAAACAGGAAGCGCGACATACGCGGCATCTGATCGCGATCATCGAACTGCACCGTGTTGTGCGCCGCGGTGCTGCCGAAGTAACGCAGCCAGCGATCCTCGGCGTTGTATGAGAACGATCCGTCGTCGCGCAGGCGGTTCTCGCCATTGACCCACAGATCGAGGTGCAATGCGTCCGCATGGCTGGGCCGGAAGCTGAAGCGCGGCAAGCGTAGCAGTGCCCAGGCCTCTCGGGCCACAAGGCATGCATACCCGCCGTCCGGCAGCAGTCTGCTGACGCGCGCAGAAGCCGCACGACCGCTATTGAGTAGTGGCTGCAGGCCGAGCCACGCCATGCGTTCGTCAGCCTCGACGGACGGAAGCGCGAGAAACAACTGTCGCGCCCATCGTACGCTGGGTCGAAAGTCACGATAGGCGGAGTCATCGAGCACGAACAACCGCGCGCCGTCGTTCGCCCCCAAATTGGGGGCATCGCCCGAGTGACTGTCCGTCATCGTGGCCAGCCATCTTGTGGCGGCGGCCAAGCGCGAAGACATCGTTGCCGAGAAGGCCGCCTCACCGTGAGCGCGGCGCGCCGTCTCCGCTAAAGCGCACGTGTCCAGCATCATGCGATGGTAATTCATCGAGTGCTGCGCAAAAGAGCCATCAGGCATCACCAGGCGCGCAACACGTTCTTCCAACCATCGACGGCCAAGTGCGGCATAGCGTAGCCCGAGGGCGTGATCCCCTTGCCGTTCCAGGAACAGCCCGGCCAGATACAAAGCCGACGCTTCCGAGGTGCCGTGGTTATTATCCTGGGCCACCGCATAGAGGATGGTCGGTTCGATGCGCGCAGCATGCTGACGGACGAACGTCGTCAATGCCGGTGCCGGCAGGGCGCCGCCCCAGCGTTCCAGAAGGTCGGCAACGAGCAGAGTCTGCATGAGCCGTAGCCCCGTCTCCTGGCCGCATTTCCATTGCAACCCAGCGTTGGCAGGGTTGTTCTCGCACCAGTTCTCGAGCCAATGGCCGATGCCGACGCGGAATTCGGCATGCCCGCAACAGAGCCAACCCAGAGCGAGGATCTGCAGGCCCTCAAAGCGCGAGCTTTCCCAATAGCCCTTCACGTCGCCGCCGGCCAGGCTGAAGTCGGGAAAGGCGGACCAATGCAGCGCTTGATGCGGGTCATCGACCATCGTCGTCAAACTGCGCCGCCACTCGGGCGGAAAGCCAGCTTCGCGCCAACCGCTTGAAAAGACAGGCAGTTGGCCGTCGAGTACGCGCTGCGCTTTCGCCATCCAAGCCGCGGCGTCTGCGATTTCCGGATAGCGCGGGGTCATACCGTCGTCCGGAAAAACCAAGAATGGCCCGCGCAGTGGTGTACCCACCGGCATTCGGCGCCGGTAATAGCCCGTACGCATCAGCACACGGTAGGCCGCCACCCGCAGCAGGTTAGCCGGGCCGAGGCGCCAGAACGTACGGGCCTTGGCGATCGCTCTCACTGTTCCCGCAGCAGACGATCGGCTTCGATCGTCACGCGCGCCACCTCGAAGATCTCTTCCGGCGGGATCGCGCTCGTGCCGCTCTCGATCGCCCGCAGGAAGGCTGCAGCGCATCCGGCCTGGCCTTTGTCCTGCTTCCACAGGTTCATCCTGCTGAAGCCGACCCAGCCGTAGCCGCGCAGTTTGCGAAAGTTATCGAGCTGCAGCACGCGGCCAGCAGCGAACACCTCGACGCGCTCTTTCGGGAAACTGGCCGCACCATTCGCGAGGTACAGGATAGTGCCGAAGGAACCATCCTCGAAGCCCAACGTGATCGAGGCTTTGTCTTCAGCAACGACGGTGGACGGCAATCCGCCCATGCAGCGCGCCTGGACCGAGACGATCGAGCAGCCAGCCAGGAAGCGCATCAGGTCGATGAAGTGGCAAGCCTCACCGATGATGCGGCCGCCCCCGCTATCGAGGGCCTGCGCCCAGTGGTTTGCAGGGATCGCACCCGCATTCATCGTCATGATGAAAGCCTTGGGGTCGCGCACGGAAGCCAGCAGCATCTTCATCTTCTGCACCTGCGGCGAGAAGCGGCGATTGAAGCCGACCATCAGCTGCGGGCCCGAGTTGCCAGCGCTACCGTGTGCAGCTGCCCAGGCTTCGCGCACCGTGTTGATTTCATCCAACCGAATCGCGAGCGGCTTTTCCACGAACACGTGGCGACCAGCGGCGAGCGCCTTGGTCACGAGTGAGGCATGGCTGTCGTGGCGCGTCGCAATGACGACGGCATTCACGTTCGGGTCGGCCATCATTGCGTCGACGTCGGTCGTTGCTTCAGCAAAGCCCGCCTTGCCACCTTGGACGACGCCACTGACGCCGCCGGCCGTGACGATGCTGTGGAAGGCAGCACCGGCCGCCTTGAACGCGGGGATCAACATGCGTGAAGCGTAATTGCCAGCTCCGATTAGGCCCAGCACGGGCGTGCCGCTCTGGTAGTGGGGCGCGTCCACAAGGCGGA
The DNA here is from genome assembly GCA_031404015.1 of Gammaproteobacteria bacterium. GTDB lineage: Bacteria > Pseudomonadota > Gammaproteobacteria > Steroidobacterales > Steroidobacteraceae > RPQJ01. The sequence goes on from JANNGT010000137.1 coordinate 10,449, forward strand.
CGCTGCGGATGTTGCGCTCGCCGGCCGGGGCGCTGTAGTTCAGCAGGATGCCAATGCCACCGCGGTCTTCGGTCAGCGTCCGGTAAGCCTTCGGTGCGTCCTCGAAGTCATAGCGATGGGTAATCAGGGCAGTCACGTCGAGCCGCCCGCTCGCCATCATGTCGAGCACCGCTTCGAAGTTACGCTGCTCGGTCCAGCGCACGAAGCCAAACGGATAGTCGCGCCCCTGTGTTTCATAGGCTGGGTCGTAGCGGCCCGGGCCATAAGAACATGAAACCTGGAAGCTAAGCTCCTTCTCGTAGAAGTCAGCGCGGCTGAGTTCCAGTCCGGTGACGCCGACCAGCACGATGCGACCGCGCTTGCGGCTCATCCGTGCCGCCTGGGTGACGGGATCGGAGGAAGTCGTCGACGCAGTGATGATTACGCCATCCACGCCCTGGCCGCGGCTGAAGGCCATGCCGGCAGCTACAGGGTCTTCCCCTTTTGCAGGGTTGCACGTAACAGCGCCGTACTGGCGCGCCAACGCGAGCTTAGCTTCGTCGAAGTCGATCGCCAGCACGCGGCAACCATGCGCGTGCAGCAACTGCACCGTCAGCAGGCCGATCAGTCCCGCACCGGTGACCACGAAGGCCTCGCCCAAGGTGGGCGCGGCGAGGCGAATGCCTTGCAGACCGATGCTCGCCACCACCGTGAACGAGGCCGATTCATCGCCGACGCCACGCGGGATACGAGCACACAGGTTCACGGGCACTTTCACCACATCGGCGTGCGGTCCGTTGGAGACCACGCGATCACCGACGGTAAAGGCATCCGCCCCACTGCCCGCCTCAGTGACCACGCCCACGTTGCAGTAGCCCAGCGGCAGCGGCTGTGCGAGCTTTGAGCGCACGGCCTCGACCGTCGTGGCGAGGCCATCGGTCTGCACTTTGGCCAGTACCTGGCGCACTTTGTCGGGCTGCTGGCGCGCTTTGTCGAGCAGCGAAGCACGGCCGAAGTCGACCAGCATGCGCTCGGTACCCGCCGAGATCAGGCTCACCGTGGTGTGGACCAGCAGGTGATCACGACTGACGTTTGGTGCGGGCGCGTGCACGACGATGGTCTCGCCGCTGCTCATGTCCTGGAGGATCTGCTTCATTTGTGTTCAGGTTCAGCGTGTCAGCCGTGCCGGACGCGCGTAGTTGATGAGCACGGCGCGGTATGTGCCCTTAAAGACGAAGAAACTGCCGGCTGCGGCACCGACCGTGCCCACTGCATCTATCAGCTCCTGCATGTGCGCGGTGTTGCCGGCGCCGCCTAGCATTGTCATCGGCGTGTCGATTGCATCACGTACCCCGTGTGCGAGGTCCAGGTCATATCCCGCCATCTCGCCATCGCGGTCCATCGAATTGATGACGATCTCGCCTGCGCCTAGTGCTACCGCCTGTTGGCAGAATTCCAGCAGCGGCTGCTTGTGCTTGCGGCGGCCATTGTGGGTGTAGATCGTATGTCCGGAAAAAAGCCGATTGGCCTTCACGTCGATCGTCACAACGACGCTCTGTGCGCCGATCGCCTCGGACATTTCCTTGATCAGCGCCGGCCGCTCCAGCGCCGCTGCACTTACCGACACCTTCTCGAGGCCCGTGGCTACGATGCGCGAAGCCTGCTCCGCATTCGTCACACCCCCGCCGTAGCACAGCGGCATGCGTGACTCCACCGCGAGGCTGCGCAGCAGGGACATGCGCGGCTCGTAGCCCTCGGTCGTAGCGTCGATGTCGAGGAACATCAGCTCGTCGACCTCTTTTTCGTTAAAGATCTTCACGGCGTTGAGCGGGTCGCCGACGTACTTCGGTTCCTTGAACTGGCGCGTCTTTACCAACCCACCTTTGTGGAGCAGCAGGCAAGGGATGATGCGAGAGCGCAGCATGTTCAGAGCGTCGCGAAGTTGCGGAATACGGCTACGCCGTTAGCGTGGCTTTTTTCCGGATGGAACTGCAGGCCGAACACGTTGCCGCGGATCACGCCGCACGGCAGCTTGCGGCCGCACTCGACAGTGGCCACCACGCTGGCTGCGTCGGCGGCGTCGAAATAGTAGCTATGCAGGAAGTAGAAACCCCGATCAAGGTCCACGCCATCGAACAGCGGCGAGGGCGTCTCGAGCCGAATCGAGTTCCAGCCCATGTGCGGGAGCTTCGGGCGCCCTGGAATGGCGGCAGCATCGATGCGACGGATATGTCCGGGAATCCAGCCGAGCCCAGCCAAAGTGCCCTCGTCGCTGGCGTCGCCGAGAATCTGCATGCCGACGCAGATTCCGAGGATCTTCTTGCCTTTGCCGTGCACTTCCTCATTGAGGACTTCGACCAGACCCGACGCCCGGAGTATCCGCATCGTGGTGTCGAAGGCCCCCACGCCCGGAAGGATGTAGCGCTCGGCAGCACGCAATTCAGCGTGGTCCCGGGTAATCACGTGCGTCTGCTTCAGGCGCTTGAAGATGTCCGCAATCGCGGCCACATTGCCCGAGCCATAATCGACGATGGCGATCATCGCTTGATCGACCTTTCCACGGCGAGCATCTTCAGCGCCTTCGCACCAAGATCGAACATCCACTCGCGGTTCCTGTAATCGCGGTAGGTCTTGAGCGGCATCTCGTGGTAACTGCGCAGTTCCGCAACACTGATGCCGAGCTTGGTCGCGATGTACTCGAAATCCTCGTCGATGGTGGACGGGTCATAGGACGGCCTCTCCAGGCTTCGGAGCGCGTCCACACGCGTCATCTGGCCGGTCAGTATCAGGCTGGAGTACTGCACGCGCCGTGTGTCGTAGCCGAAGCGCGTGGGCAGCCAGTAGCCTTCGTAAAAGCGCGTAAATCGCGACTCGAAGTGCTTCTGCGGATAGGGACGCCAGCCGTACTTCTCGGCGAGGGTCTTGCTCGCGTGCTCCTTGGTGTAGGGCAGCAGGTTCAGCGGCTTGGACACCCGCACGCCACGGAAATACCTCAGGTAGACCTTGTGGAACAGGATGGAGCTGAACGGATAGGTACGCAGCGGCACCGTGCCGAAGCGGCGTTGGATGTCGCGCAACTGCGCCATGTCGGTCCCGTAGTACAGCCATTCGAGCGGGTTGCGCACGCACTCCGTGGCGTAGTTGCCGCCGTTCAGGATGTGCTTGATGTTGTGCTTGTTGGCGAAGTGATAGAGCGTCGCCACGAAGGCGTGATCCTGCGGGATGTCCAAATGCGGCACCCCCGACTTGAAAAAGGCGAGTTGGAAGTCTCGCATCTCTTCCCAGTTGATCACCTCGGTGTAGAGGTCCAGGCCAAGCTTTTCGACGAGTACCTGGATGTTGTTCACGGCGATGTCGGTGTTCCATCCGCCGTCAACGTGAAACACCAACGGGCGCAGGCCGAACTCGGAGACGGCAAGGTGCAAGAGGTACGAGCTGTCCAGACCGCCGCTCATGCCCATGATGCAATCGAAATCCCTGCCGCGGCCAGACGCCTTGATGCGCGCCACCATGTCGCGGAACATGGCCGCGCCCTTCTCGTCCGGGTGCCAGTTGGGCAACACGTCTTGATCGAAGCCGAGGCAGTGGTCGCACACGCCATCGGCGTCGAAC
>JANNGT010000138.1:0-5845 GCA_031404015.1 Gammaproteobacteria bacterium
TAGCCGACCCACCGGCACCGGCACGCACAGCGTCTTGAATCCACCGTCCGGAATACCCGTGAAGCCGACCTCGTTCGCCTGGTGCGCGAAGTACTTGAGGCCGTATGTCGCCTCGAGTCGTACGCCCATCGCGGCGTCCCAGGTGTCGGGAAACGGGATGTACAGGTACTGGATCGCACGCCCGAAGTCGTCGCCGGCTGTGAAGCTCGTTCCACCCTCGATGCCGCGCCACACCTGGCGCAGAGTCAGGCGTCGGTCGGCTCGAGCGTACTTCGCCTCGACGAACGTCTCCGGCACGTCACCAATCCAACGCGCCGACCAGTCCGCCTCCCCGGATTGGAACGTGCTGCGATCGAGACGCCCGAGCAGCAGGTACGGCGGCAACTCGTCGGGCACGAGCACCTCGCCCAGCACCGTCTTCGTGTACGCCGCCCGCCTGGGCAGGCACCGCGGCAGACCAATGACGGGTGGCAGACCCTCGAACAGGTCGTCGGACGAAATGAATTGAACGGCCATGCGATGCTCCTTCGTTGCCCGGATCCGGGCCGCATCCGCCGAATTGGCGATCCACCTTGCCGAGCCGGCAGGTTGGCCGAAGCGAAACGCTTCGTTCTTGATGCTGGGTAGATTCTACGCGCGGGGGAGGCTCAGGAGGTGAGCCAGCGCTCTCTGCGGAATGCGCGATGTTGAGTGTGATGGGCGCTGGTGCACGGGCGTGTTGATCCGCCCGTTATTTTGCTCGTCGGCACACCCTCACGCGCGGGCCCAGTTCTGTACCTTGAGCCCGGGGACGCGTCCAAACTCGCGTTCATTGTTCGTCACCAGAACCAGGCCCTCCGCCTTTGCATGGGCGGCGATCCAGAGATCGTTGCCGCCGATCGTCTCTCCTTTTACCTCGAGGCCCGCACGAATCTCGCCATACTGGCTGGCGGCCTCCGAGGGCATTTCCAACACCGGCAGCAGCGAAACGAGATCGGCCAGGCGTGCCAATGCCACGTCTCGCTGCATGCTCTTGCGCGCGCCGTACAGCAGCTCGCCATAGGTGATGACTGACAGGCACGCGTCCCCCACCTTGAGCTTCTCGAAGCGAGCCAGGACCTCGGGGGGGCGTTTCTGCCGTATATAGATGCAGATGTTCGTGTCCAGGAGGAAACGAGCCACGTCAAAGCCCCTTTCTCTTCTGGGGCGGTGAATCGCTGCGGCCGTCCGGGAAGAAATCATCTGGCATTCCCGCGAGAAGGTGAAACGCGCTGGCCATGCCCTTCGGCTTCGCCTTCAGCACGATCTCGTCGCCACGGCGGAATATCTCGACTTCAGGGACGTCGAGCCGAAACTGCTTGGGTAGCCGCACGGCCTGACTGTTACCGGATTTGAAAACTCGAGCAATTGTCATGACAGGGCTCTAATGTATATACGGAGTAGTATACACGCTGTGGCGTCGAACACTCTAAGGTCACAAATTGTGACCTTAGAGATCCGGCTTCCACCGCAGTCAGCTGAAACATGAAGTCGGCTGGAAAGCGACTCGAGTTCCGCTTCACCGCTTGATTGAGGACTTTGACTTCAACCTGGTAGAGACGTGCCAGCGTGGCCTTGGCGGCTTTTCCTTGCGGTGACACTTTTCCGAGCCGGCAGTGGATGTCCAGCGATCGTGTGCCGGCGGGTTGCTACATGCACACGCTCGAAACTGTCGTGATTGCGCAGATTCTTCTTGAGCCCCGACAGTGTTCGATAGAGCGTGGTCGCGTTCAGGCCGGCCTGCTGCGCCAATCCCGGCACGCCACCCCCTTCGCCCAGAACCGGAACGGCAATCCAAGCCGCGCCGCGGCCGCATTCGCATCCGCAAGTTCGTTGCGCGGCTCCGCCGCGAAGTAGCTGCTGCCGGGACAGTCGCCTTCGACGATCACGACACCGATAGCGTCGAGCACGTCGGCGCGAATTCTGGGCTCCGGCACAACCGAAGGGACGCGCGCGTGTCATTCACTCCCGTCCAAGTCAGCTGTGAATCCGATCGGTCGCTTCCTGGTCGCGGGCAACTCAGTCAGGGAACGGATGGCCTTCAGGAGGTTCGTCAGCGCACGGTCGTGCACGGTGAGCTTTGTTGCCACGTGCCTTTCCAAGGCGTCCAGGCGTTTGGCCAGCTCCCGAGTCGATAGGAGCGCAGTTCGGAACTGCACGAAAGCTCGCACGACAAAGACGCTCATTTCCACGGCACCTGGGCTGTTCAGTACCGTAGCGGCCATGATGGCGCCATGCTCCGTGAACGCAAGCGGTCGTTTCCGAGTACCTCCCCAACTTGATGTCGCAAATTGCGACATCAAGTTGCGGACTTCTTCGTCCGAGACCTCGAAGATGAAATCGGCGGGAAACCTTTGCTGGTTTCGTCGCACTTGTTCGTTCAGGCGACGAGTCTCTACTCCGTACAGGGCCGCGAGATCGCGATCCAGCAGCACCCGCTGGCCGCGCAGGATCACGATCGCACCGGAAATGCGATCGGGGTCCGTGGGCGCGGTCGCGACTGATTTCATGGCCCCGCGATTTGCCTCGTGTAATCTTCCGTGCAGCGTGCTACGAGATTGCTCCACCCGCCATTTCCAAATGTCGCGGCTTTGCGTAGAAGTCCATCCGACGACTTGGCGTTGCTTCCAATCCAACGGCTTAGCGGGTCGCGCGCGGCGGACCGATGCCGGGGGATGTATACGCGCGAGGAAGCCGCAACCGGGCAGCCCACGTCCCCTCACTTCACGACCGGATAAACCGCATCTCCCCACAATGTGTCCGGGTGATCCATCATCACCTCGATCACCAGCGGCACCAGCTTTCCCATCAGGTTGACGCAGTCCCGCAGCTGCTCCCGATTGACCGACCCGTTCCAGGTGGCCCCGCCATGAATCAGCTGGTTGCGCAGCGTGTAGATGCGCGAGAGCACGATCGACAGCACCGTCACCGTGTCCTGCCGGCCCAGCGCGACGTGCGCCGCCTTGTTGGCGGCCGCGAAGCTCGCTTTCCATGCCGGTTCCGGCAGCGTCCCGTTCTGGAACTTCCAGAAATCAGCGAACACGTACGGGTTGTCGAGCAGCACCCGGATGCTCTTCGGAAACTCGGTCCAGGCCAGCGCGTCGAAGCGCCTCGATCCCGCGTCGAGCTGTGTCAGCTTGTCGAGGAACCCGCGAAACGTCTGCTGCTCCGAATCGCGATACTTCTCATCGATCTCGGTTGCATATGCCGCGTTGAAAGCAATCCACAGCAGGACGAACTGCCCGTCCGCATCGTCCTGGGCGCCGAGCTGCTCGGCCCGGTCGAGCCACGACAACGCCCGGTGCACCCGCAAGCTCAGGTTCGGGTGCCAGGCACCCCGCTCTGCTCGATGCCGCTCCTTGAGTTGCGCGTAATCCATCAAACCCTCTTGGCGGCCAGACCTGCCGCAGCGAGTGCCTGGGTCGCAGCCTTCGCCTTCTCGATTCCCTGCAGCATGGCGGCGGTCGCTTCGATCACCAGCACGAACGATCGCTCGTTGGTCTCATCGAGCTCAGAGGCTTTCTCCAGTTCGTCCGCGACGTCAGCCATGGCCGCCACGGCGTCCATCATCAATGCGTCCATGCCGGCCAGGAGCTGCACTGCTGACGCAGCATCCGCCTTGCCCTCGCCAAGCTCGGTTTGCAGCAACGCCAGCTCGAACGTCACACGCCCGGACGCATCATTGAGCCCGGCGCTCAGTTTCAGTGCGCTCGCCCGCAATGCCTCATCCATCGGCACCTTCGGCAGCGCCGCCAGCAGACTCACCGCTTGAGTCTCCATCGTGGTCGCGCAGTCTCGTACAGCGGCCATGGTCGCCTGCAGTAAGTGGTTGTTAGTTCTTTCCATAGGCCAACTCATCCATAAATTGCGCGAATCGAGACCGCGGGACTATGCCGCGACCGTATCCCCACCCTCAACATTGGGCAATCGGGTTTTCCGCGACAGCAAGACCGCCGGCACGACTGATCAGCCTCGAAGGCTCCGCTGATATGCGAGCTCGCGCAGTAACGGATCCCACGCCTCCTCCGTGCACAGCTTCTCCACTCGAGGTGTCTTGCCCACGCGACCGAGATCGAGCCCCGGCCGATCGAGCCGCAACACCTCGCGATTGAGTTCCAGCGCACTCGCCCCCAGCCAACTCCCTGTTCGGTAAAGGCGTATGGACGGTACATCAGGTGCTTTCCGCGCCCTTGGACAGAACTCGCGGCCGCCCCCACACGGTCTAAGGTCACAAATTGTGACCTTAAAGACTCGGCTTCCACCGCAGTCAGCAGAAACATGAAGTCGCGCGGAAAGCGACTCGGGTTCCGCCTCACCGCTTGATTGAGGACTTTGACTTCAACCTGGTCGAGCCCGGTCTAAGACGCCGGTGCGATCGAGAGACGCAGCCCCATGGCATCGAGTAATGCCCGCAGCGTCCGTAATTCCGGATTGCCATTGCCCGACAGCGTTCGATAGAGCGTGGTCGCGTTCAGGCCAGCCTGCTGCGCCAATCCAGGCACGCCGCCGAATGCTTCCGACAGCCGGCGCAGTGCCAGCATGAGCTCCTGCTGGTCTCCATCGGCGAGCACCTGGTCCAGGTAGGCCACCGCATACTTTCGATCGCGCCGAAAGCTCTCGACCGTCGCATCCTCGTGGCTGCGCGATGCCGGCTTCTTGCTCGCTCTGACCTTGCTCATCGCCGTTCCCTGTCGAGCCACTGCTGAAACGGGTCGTGGCCCGCTGGCGACAAGTAGTGAATTACGTCGAATCGCATTTTCGCTTTTAAGCGAAACCCTGTCAAACGCTGATGACCGCCCGTCGATCGGGGACAGGCGGGTTGGATCGCATGACGATGCCCTGCGAGGCAGGGCGATCCAACTCGAGAACGCGCCGGAATTGACGAGAATTCGCTACGGCAAACTGCGTATCCTACGGGATACGCTACTCACGCCATGGAGTCCAGGCAATGAACAAACCTAGCCGCACGCAAACCTTACGGACCGTTCCCTTCGACGCCGCCGAGTATCTTGTCAACGATGAGACGCAACTGGCGTACCTCAACGCTGCACTCGCTGAAGGGGATGCACAAGCGATGGTGACGGCCCTCGGAACCGTGGCCCGGGCCCGGGGCATGTCGCGAGTGGCGAAGCGTTGCGGCCTCGGGCGCGAGAGCCTGTACAAGGCCCTGAGCGACAGCGGCAACCCCGCCTTCACGACGATCGTCGGAGTCGCGTCTGCGTTGGGATACACGTTTGAGATGCGCGCGGCATCGTCAAACCAAGATTGAGAGTTTCAGCTGAAACGTCAGTCGCGCTGCCAGCGCGACGGCGTATCCTGCGGAGCATGGTCACCCCGTCTAAGCGCAAGCCTGCGGCGAAGAGCGCGCAGTCCACTAAGCGCGCCCCCGCTGCGTCGGGCTCATCGGCCAAGCCGTTCCTGCGCTTCTATCACTCCGAAGCGCTGCGCAAGAAGACACTGGCGGTGCTCACGTCGCTGGAGAGCGCCCCGGATCCCACCGTGCATCGCGGCGCGCTGGCCGACGTCGCCGTGGAACTGACCAACGGTGGCCTCGACTACTTTTTTCTGCAGCCGCTCAAGGTCGCCAAGGCAGGCTTTGTCGTGGAGCAGTCCGCCAGCCTCGGCATGACCGGTGTGCAGCAGCTCATGGGGTCTGTCATCCGCAACGTGATCGGGCGCATGACCGGCGCGCAACTCCTGTCGGTCGGGAAATCGCTGCGCCAATTCATGCGGTGACCGCAGCGGCAGGGGTTGCGGCAGTGTCACGTCGCTTGTTCACTTACTGGCACCATTCCGTGAATGGCCTGCGGAAACTACGCGCCTGATC
>JANNGT010000139.1:0-14294 GCA_031404015.1 Gammaproteobacteria bacterium
CGCGCGAGTCGCCGTGCGGGCCGATCACCCACGCTGGGCACTTCGATCGTCTCGTCCGCGTTCGCCAGCTGCGACAGCGCGCACGCATACTTGATCTTGAGCTCCTCGGCGTGATGAGTCGGCGTGCGCAGGCTTTGCGCAATGTCGTTGGTGACGAGGTCGCCGGCAATCGGTATGACGGCCGTGTGGCGTATCGCACCGCCCGCGAAGACCGCAACGTCGGTCGTGCCACCACCGATGTCGATCAGGCACACGCCGAGTTCCTTCTCGTCGTCGGCCAGCACGGCGTAGCTCGACGCCAGCTGCTCGAGCACGATGTCCTCGACTTCGAGGCCGCAGCGCTGCACGCACTTGACGATGTTCTGCGCGGCGCTTTCGGCGCCCGTGACGATGTGCACCTTCGCCTCGAGCCGCACGCCCGACATGCCGACGGGCTCCCGGATGCCGTCCTGCGCGTCGATGATGAATTCCTGCGGCAGGATGTGCAGGATCTTCTGGTCTGCTGGAATCGCGACGGCGCGCGCCGCATCGATCACGCGCTCGACGTCGCTCTGCGTCACTTCCTTGTCGCGGATCGCGACGATGCCGTGCGAGTTCAGGCTGCGCACATGACTGCCAGCGATGCCCGCGAAAACCGAGTGGATCTGGCAACCGGCCATGAGCTCGGCCTCTTCGACCGCGCGCTGGATCGACTGCACCGTCGAATCGATGTTGACGACGACGCCCCGCTTCAGCCCGCGCGAGGGATGCGACCCAACGCCCACGACCTCGATCGTGCCGTCAGCGGTGAGCTCGCCGACGATCGCGACGACCTTCGACGTGCCGATGTCGAGCCCCACGAGCAGGTTTCTTTCTTCTTTCTTAGGCATCGGGTGTCGCATCCTCTTGCGGCGCGACGGCGAGTGCCGAGCGAACGTTCCAGCCCACGCTGAAGCCGTTCGTGTAACGCATGTCCACGTATTTGATCTCCGCGACGCGCTTGGCCACCATCGGGCTCGCGAGTCTGATGAACCGCTCTAGACGAGCCTTGACGTCCTGCCGCCCCAGCCGGACCTGCAGGCCGTCGCCCAGGTCGAGCTCCCACGCGCCGCGGTCGTCGAGCCGCACGCCCGTGAGGCGCAGGCCGGACTCGAGCAGGCGTCCCTGGGCATCGATGTAAAGTTGCGCCACCTGCGTCTCGCTGCCCTCGGGGCCTTCGAGCAGCGGCAATTCGGGTGGCACGTAGCGCGCATTGCGGATGAACAACTCGCCACGCGCGTTCAGCAGTCCGGCGTCGTTCCAGCGCGCAGCCGCGACTTGTTCGTTGACGACGACGCGGACCGCATCGGGCCAGACGCGCGTCACGACCACGGTGTCGACCCAGTCGATCTTCATGACACGGGCGCGGATCTTGTCGAGGTTGATCGAGGCGAGTCCGCCCTGCGCCACCTGCGCAACGGCACTTTCGATCTCCGGGGGCGAGACGCGTTGGAACGCGCCTTCGACCAGCACGCGCCGCACGGGCCGATCGAGGGCAAAAATCAGCAGCAGTGCGACGACGACGCAGCCGGCAACGATGGCGGCCGACGTGCCGATCGCGTTCCAGTCGATGCGCTCCCACCATGCGGGCTCCGACCGTGTCGCCTGCTTGCGCGGTTTCTTGAACGGCAGCTTCATGGACGGCCCTCGGGTGCCTGGCCGCGGCAGCTGGTCTCGAGCACGCGCCAGACGAGCTCGTCGAACTCGATGCCGCGCTGCCGCGCCGCCTTCGGCACGAGCGAGTGGCTCGTCATGCCCGGCGCGGTGTTGACCTCGAGCAGCCAGGGCTTGCCCGCGCGATCGCGCATGAAATCGACGCGACCCCAGCCGCTGCAGCCGGCCGCGAAGAACGCGGCGAGCGTGAGGCTTGCGAGTTCCTGCTCGGCGGCTCCCGTCATGCCGGGGCACAGGTACTGCGTGTCCTCAGCCACGTACTTGGCGTGGTAATCGTAGTACTCGCCGGCGGGCACGATCCGGATCGAGGGCAGCGCTTCGGTACCGAGCACGCCCACCGTGTATTCCTCACCCTGGATCAGCTGTTCGACCAGCAGATCGCCGTCATAGCGCGCCGCCAGTTCGACGGCGGCAGCAAGGTCCGCATCCTTGAAGCAGCGTGTGATACCGACACTCGAGCCCTCGCACGCGGGCTTGACGATCACCGGCAGGCCCAGCTTGTGCGCCGCTGCGACGACGTCTTCGCCGCGCTGCAGGTTGACGTAAGCGGGCGTGGGCAGGCCGAGCGCGAGCCAGACCTGCTTGGTGCGGATCTTGTCCATCGAGAGCGCAGACCCGAGCACGCCGGAGCCGGTGTAAGGCACGCCAAGCGAATCGAGCAACCCCTGCAGCACGCCGTCTTCGCCACCGCCGCGGTTGCCGTGCAGGATGTTGAATACGCGATCGAACTTTTTGGGGACGCTACCCGATTTCGACTGGAAATCGGGTAGCGTCCCCATTTCTGCGAGCAGCGCCGGGATGCCGTCGACCGGATGCGCGTCGACACCGCGGCGACGCAGCGCCTCGAGCACGTTGCGCCCGGAGTCGAGCGACACTTCGCGCTCCGACGACGTGCCGCCGAGCAACACGGCAACACGACCGAAGTGAGCGGGATCCCGGATCAGCATTGGTGACGTCATATCCGTTGGCCTCGCGCAGCGACCGCGACCGGCAATGAACGCGGCAGGTCGTTCGACACCGCGCCGATGTGACCCGCACCCATGGTCAGCACGACGTCGCCATCGCGCACGACACCCGCCAGTGCATCCGGCAATTCATCCAGCGACTTGAGCAGGACGGGCTCAACGCGGCCGCGCGTGCGGATGGCGCGACACAACGCCTTGCCGTCTGCGCCTGGAATCGGTGCCTCGCCGGCGGGATACACCTCGGCGACGACCAGGGCATCCGAGTCCGCCAGCACCTGGGCGAACTCGTCGAGCAGGTCGCGCGTGCGCGAATAGCGATGCGGCTGGAACACGAGCACGACACGACGCTCGGGCCAACCCTGGCGCACGGCCTCGACCGTTGCCGCGATTTCAGTCGGGTGATGGCCGTAGTCGTCGACGATCGTGATCTTGCCGGCGCCCGTGTCGACGTCTGCAATCCACTGCAGCCGTCGCTCGATGCCCTGGAAGTTCGCCAGTGCGCGCTGGATCGCAGCGTCTTCAATCTCGAGTTCCGTCGCGACGGTGATCACGGCGAGCGCATTCAGGACGTTGTGCCGGCCCGGCAAATTCAGCACGACGGGCAGCGGATTCGCGCCACCCGGGCGCAGCACCGTGAACTTGGAGCGCCCAGCGTGCCGCTCGACGTCGACAGCGCGCACGTCCGCACCTGCATCGAAGCCGTAGGTCAGATAGGGACGCGCGATATCCGGTATCAAGCCACGGGCGTTCGCGTCGTCGTTGCAGATCACGGCCAGTCCGTAGAACGGCAGGTTGTGCAGGAACTCGACGAAGCTGAGCTTGAGCTTGCCGAAGTCGCCGCCGTGGGTGCCGAGGTGATCGGCGTCGACGTTCGTCACGATGGCGATCATCGGCTGCAGGTGCGTGAACGAGGCATCGCTCTCGTCCGCCTCGGCGACGAGGAATTCTCCGGCGCCGAGCTTGGCGTTGCTCGCCGCGCTCTTGAGGCGGCCGCCTATGACGTACGTCGGATCCGTGCCGCCTTCGGCCAGCACGCTGGCCATGAGGCTCGTCGTCGTGGTCTTGCCGTGCGTGCCCGCGACCGCAATCGAGTAGCGGAACCGCATCAGCTCACCGAGCATCTCTGCGCGCTTCACGACCGGAACGCGTCCGGCCAGGGCACGCGCGACCTCAGCGTTCGCCGCATCGATCGCACTCGAGACGACCACTACGTCCGCGCCATCCACGTTCTCGGCACGGTGGCCGATCAGCACGCGCGCGCCGAGTTGCTGCAGGCGCAGCGTCGCCTCGCCTTGCTTGACGTCCGAGCCCTGCACGGTATAGCCCAGGTTCAGCAGCACTTCGGCGATGCCCGACATGCCGCTGCCGCCGATGCCGACGAAGTGGATCGTCTGGATGCGGCGCATGCGGTCTTTCATGCCGCCTCCCCCGCCGCCTGCATGCAGGCCGCGGCGAGTTTCTCATCGGCATCGACGATCGCGCTCGCTCGCGCAGCTTCCGCCATGCGCTGCAGCAGCGGCCGGCCGCTCTCGAGCAACGCACGCAAGGCGGCTGCAAGGCTGATGGGCGTCAGGTCCCTTTCCGGCAACAGCCTGGCCGCACCCACCTGCACGACGAACTCGGCATTGCGCGTCTGGTGGTCGTCGACCGCAGCCGGAAATGGCACCAGGATCGACGGCACGCCGGCGGCGGCGAGTTCGGCGACGGTCAATGCGCCTGCACGGCACACTGCGAGATCGGCCCAACCGTACGCGCTGGCCATGTCATCAATGAACGGGCGCACGTCGGCATCGATGCCGCGCGACCGGTAAGCCTGCACGGTCTCGTCGAAATTATGCTTGCCCGTCTGGTGCAGGACCTCAGGTCGCAGCTTGACGGGCAGCTCGCCGATGGCCGCAGGCAGCACGGCGTTCAGGCGGGCAGCGCCCTGGCTGCCGCCGAACACGAGCAATCGCGCCGGGCCTTCACGCCCTGCGTAACGCCGCTCGGGCGGCGCGATCGCGACGATCTCCGCCCGCACGGGGTTGCCGACGCGCTCGGCCTTGATGCCGCGGCCAAAGCTGTTGGGAAAGCCCTCGAGCACACGCTTGGCGACGCGCGCGAGCACGCGGTTGGTGAGCCCGGCGACGGCGTTCTGCTCGTGCACCACGAGCGGGCGGCCGAGCAGCCACGCCGCGATGCCACCGGGTCCTGAAGCGAACCCGCCCGCGCCCAGCACCACGCGCGGCTGATGCTTGCGGATCGCGCGCATCGCCTGGCTGACGGCCACGGCGAGACGGAACGGTGCAGCGAGCAACGTGGCGAAGCCCTTGCCGCGCAAGCCACCCACGCTGAGCCATTCGACCGGGATGCCCGCCGCCGGCACCAGGCGCGCCTCGATGCCCTGCTGCGTGCCGAGCCAGACGATGTCGTAGCCATGGCGCTGCAGCACGCGCGCGGTGGCCAACGCCGGGAAGACGTGACCTCCCGTGCCGCCTGCCATGACCAGTGCCACCTTGCGCGTCATTTGCGGCGCGCCTCGCGCGCGATCCTCGTGACGCGGCCCGTCGCCTGCGTGTCGTGATTGATCCGCAGCAGCACGCCGAGCCAGCCGAGCGTGACGAGCATGCTGCTGCCACCGTACGACAGCAGTGGCAACGTGAGGCCCTTCGTCGGCAACAGGCCCATGTTGACGCCGATGTTCACGAACGCCTGCAGGCCGAGCCAGATGCCGATCGCTGCTGCGACGTACGACTGGAACAGTTGCCCGGCCTGCGCGGCTTCGCGTGCGATCTTGAGGGCGCGTGCCACCAGCAGCGCGAACAGCAGAACGACGACCACGACACCAAACAGTCCGAACTCCTCGGCCAGCACCGCAAACACGAAGTCCGTGTGCGCCTCGGGCAGGTAGAACAACTTCTGCACGCTCGAGCCCAGGCCCACGCCGAACCACTCCCCGCGACCGATCGCGATCAAGGACTGGACGAGCTGGAAACCGCTGTTGAACGGGTCGCCCCAAGGGTCGAGGAAGCCCGTGAGCCTGCGCAGCCTGTATGGGGACAACACGGCAAGCGCGGTCAGGCCGAACGAGCCGACGACGACCGGCACCAGCAAGTGCAGGATCCGCGCGCCGGCGAGGAACAGCACGGCGAGTCCTGTGGCGAACAGCACGGCGGCGGCGCCGAAGTCGGGTTCACACAGCAGCAACACTGCAGCAGCGAGGAGCACGGCCACGGGCACCATGAAACCCTTGAAGTCGGCGCGCAGTTCGTCCGCACGGCGCACTGCGTAGCTCGAGAGGTACATGAGCAGCATCACGCGCGCGGCTTCCGACACCTGGAAGTTAAGGACGCCCAGCCGGATCCACCGTCGCGAGCCATTGACGACATAGCCGACGCCTGGCACCAGGACGAGCAGCAGCAGCACGAAGGCACCGATCAGCAGCCAGGTCGATCGCTCGTCCCAGACGCGGGTGGGGATCGCGAGGCCGATGCCCGCGGCGACGAGGCCAAGCGCGACGTAGAGCAATTGCCGGGTGAAGTAGTGGAACGCCTCGCCCGTCTCCTTCTCGGAAATACCGATCGACGCCGAGGCAACCATGACGAGGCCGATCAGCAGCAGCGCAGCGACCGTACCGATCACCCACGGGTCCAGCACGAGGCGCCGCGGTTGCCCGCTCGAGCGCGCGTAGCTGTTGACGGTGGAGGCCGCCGCGCTCATGCCGCGAGGCTCCTGACGGCAGCGGCGAATTCGTCGCCGCGGTGGGTGTAATCGCGGTACATGTCGAGGCTCGCGCAGGCTGGCGACAACAGGACGGTGTCGCCGGGTTGCGCTGCGCCGTGCGCGGCGCGCACGGCAGTCGGCATGTCAGTTGCACGTTCCGTGGTGCAGACGTCGGCCAACGCCGCGGCCAGCGCAGGAGCATCACGACCGATCAACACGACGTGACGGACTTTGTTGCGGAACGCCGCGCGAAGTTCTGTGAAGTCCTGGTTCTTCCCATCGCCACCCGCGATCACGACCAGCGGTCCTGCCAGCCCCAAGACGGCTGCGAGCGTTGCACCGACGTTGGTGCCCTTGGAATCGTTGACGTAATGCACGCCATGGATATCCGCAACCCACTGCGAGCGGTGCGGCAGGCCGCCGAACGCGCACAGCGCCTCGAGCGCCGGCCCGAGCGGCAGGTCGAGCGCCTCGATCATCGCGAGCGCGGCCATTGCGTTGGCGGCATTGTGCAGGCCCTGCAGGCGCATCGCTGCCAGCGGCAGCAGCGGCTCGCCACGGCGCACGATCATCGGCGCAGGCGAACGCTCGAGCGTGTAGTCCGCATCGCGCGAGACGAGGCTGAACGAGACGACGGCCTGACCGGCGCGAGGCATCGCGCGCACCAGCGTGTCGTCCGCATTGATGACCGCGACGTCACAGCCGTCGAAGATGCGCGCCTTGGCGGCGGCGTAATCGTCGAGGCTGTCGTAGCGATCCATGTGATCGGGCGTGACATTCAGCACGGTCGACGTCACGGTCCGCAGTGACTGCGTCGTCTCGAGCTGGAAGCTCGAGAGTTCCAGCACGTAAAGGTCCGGTGTCGCTCGCTCGAGCAGGTCGAGCGCCGGCTCACCGAGGTTGCCGCCCGCCACGGCGCGCCGCCCGCCGGCCGTCGCAAGCTCCGCAACCAGCGTCGTGACCGTGCTCTTGCCATTCGTGCCGGTGATGGCGGCAACGGGCGCAGCCGCATCGCGCGCAAACAATTCGATGTCGCCCACCACGGGCAAACCGCGCTCGAGTGCGGCTCGCACGACCGGCTCGCGCAGGGACAACCCGGGCGAGATGACGACCTGCGCGACATCGTCCAGCAGCGAGGGCTCGAACGCGCCCGTGCGCAGCTCGGCCATGGGCACGTCGGTACGGAGCGAGTCGACACCCGGCGGCGTCGCGCGCGTATCGGCGACACGGACCCGCAGACCCTTGCGATCGAGATAGCGTGCGGCCGATACGCCCGTGCGGCCGAGACCGAGCACCAGCGCACGGCTGCCTGCGGCGAGCGGAACGACGTGGTGGTGCGTTGCGTTCATCGCAGCTTCAGCGTCGCAAGGCCGAGCAGCACGAGGATCACCGTGATGATCCAGAAGCGGACGATCACCTTCGGCTCGGCCCAGCCCTTGAGTTCGAAGTGATGGTGAATCGGCGCCATGCGGAAGATGCGCTTGCCACGCAACTTGAAGGACGCCACCTGCAGGATGACCGACACGGTCTCCATCACGAAAACCCCGCCCATGATGAAGAGCAGGAGTTCCTGGCGCACGACGACGGCAATCACGCCCAGCGCCGCGCCGAGCGCCAGCGCACCGATGTCGCCCATGAACACCTGCGCCGGGTACGTGTTGAACCAGAGGAACCCGAGCCCGGCGCCGAAGATCGACGCGCAGATCACCAGCACCTCCCCGGTGCCCGCGATGTAAGGAATGCCGAGGTAACCGGAGAACACGACGTTGCCCGATGCGTACGCGAACACGCCAAGCGCGCCCGCCACGAGCACCGAAGGCATGATCGCGAGGCCGTCGAGACCGTCCGTCAGGTTGACCGCGTTGCTCGAGCCCACGATCACGAAATACGTGAGCGGGATGAACAGGATGCCGAGTGGGATCACGATGTTCTTGAAGAACGGCACGTACAGCGTGGTCTCGGGCGGGGTCTGCGCCGTGAGGTACAGCGCGGTAGCTGCACCGAGGCCGGCCACCGACTGCCAGAAGTACTTGTAGCGCGCGATCAGGCCACGCGTGTTGCCCACCACGAGCTTGAGGTAATCGTCCCAGAAGCCGATCAGGCCGAACGCGACCGTGACCAGCAGCACGATCCAGACGAAGCGATTCGAAAGATCTGCCCAGAGCAGCGTGGCGGCGGCAATGGCAGCCAGGATCAGTGCGCCGCCCATGGTCGGCGTGCCAGCCTTGGTCAGGTGCGTCTGCGGACCATCGGAGCGCACGCGCTGGCCCACCTGGTACTCAGCCAGCCAGCGAATCATGCGGGGGCCGACCAGCAACGAAATGGCCAGCGCGGTCAGCGCTGCCAGGATCGCGCGCAGCGTCAGGTACTGGAAGACGTGGAATCCGGAGTGGTACTCGGCCAGCCACGCGGTGACATGCCGCAGCATCAGTGCACGCCCTTGGGCGCATCGCCCGGCATCAGCGCGGCGACGACGCGCTCGAGCTTGTTGACGCGCGAACCCTTCACATAGACGGTCAGGCCCTCGCGCAGGTGGGGCAGCAATGTCGCCACCACGTCGTCTGCGTGCGCGAACCACGACGCCCCGACACCGAACGTCTCCACCGCGGGACGCGAGCCCGCACCCACGGCGAGCAATCTCGTGACGCCGCACTCACGCGCGAGCGCGCCCATTTCGGCGTGCAGTTGCGGCCCCTCCTCCCCGAGTTCCGCCATCTCGCCCAGCACCAGCCAGCGTTCGCCGGGAACTGCCGCAAGCGAATGCAGGCCCACGCGCAGCGAGCCCGGGTTCGCGTTGTACGCATCGTCGATGAGACGCGCGCCGTGCAACGCCTGCTTGGTCTCGAGTCGACCCACTACCGGACGCATCGTGCGCAGGCCACGCTCGACGGCATCGAGGCCGGCGCCGGCTGCCATCGCAGCGGCGGCCGCGGCGAGCGCGTTCATGACGTTGTGCTCGCCTGCCAGACCGAGTTCGATCGAGCACTGCCCTGCGGGTGTCGAGAGGTCGAACGTCGTGCTGAAGCCGTCCGCGCCGATGCGGCTCACCACGTTGGATGCCCGTACGTCGGCGTGCTCGCGCATGCCAAAGGTGACGATGCGTCCCGCACCCCGGGCCAGGCCGCGCCAATACGTCGCGTAGACGTCGTCCGCATTGATGATGGCGATGCCTGCGGCACCAAGCGCCTCGAACAGCTCGCCCTTGCCTTTCGCCACCCCTTCGATGCCACCAAAGCCTTCGAGATGCGCCGGGCCGGCATTGATCACGAGCCCGACGTTCGGCTCCCCGATCGACGCAAGGTGCGCGATCTCGCGCTGGTGGTTCGCGCCCATTTCGATCACGGCGGTGCGGTGCGTGGCGTCGAGGCGGCACAGCGTGAGCGGCACGCCGATGTGATTGTTGAGGTTGCCCTGCGTCACGAGGCACGGGCCGAGCTGTGCGAGGATCGCGCCCGTCATTTCCTTGACAGTCGTCTTGCCGTTGCTGCCAGTGATTCCCACCACGGTGCCACCGAAAGTGCGGCGCCATTCACGCGCAAACGCAGCAAGCGCGGCCAGCGTGTCTGGCACGACGACCTGGGGCAGTCCGCACTCGACGTACCGGCTGACGATCGCGCCGGCGGCACCCAGCTTCTCTGCGCCGGCAACGAAGTCATGGCCATCGAAACGTTCGCCGACCAGCGCGACGAACAGCGCGCCGGGTTCGAGCGCGCGCGAGTCGCTGCTGACGCGGCCGAAGGCCACATCGGCGCCGCGCAGCTCGCCGTGGCTGACGCGCGCGAACATGGCGAGATCGCGCGCCATCATGACGCGCCCGCCTGCAGGCATGCCGTCACCGTGTCGCGATCGCTGAAGGCGCGCGTTTCGGTGCCGACGATCTGGTAATCCTCGTGCCCCTTGCCCGCGATCACGACGATGTCGCCGGCTTCGGCTTCTTGCAGCGCCTGCCGGATGGCTTCGGCACGATCGGGGACGACGATCGCCCCGTCCGGCTCGCGCATGCCCGCAACGATCTGCGCGATGATGGCCGCTGAATCTTCGCTGCGCGGGTTGTCGTCGGTGACGATCGCAACGTCGGCGCCGGCTTCCGCGATCGCGCCCATCAGCGGACGTTTGCCCGGATCGCGGTCGCCGCCGCAGCCAAACACACAGAACAGCCGGCCGCGCGCATGCGCGCGTGCCGCGTCCAGCGCCTTGCCCAGCGCATCGGGCGAGTGCGCGTAGTCGACCAGCACCAGTGGCTGCTTGCCGCCCCCGAACGACTCCATGCGTCCGGGAGGCGCCACGCAAAGTGCCAGCGCCGCCAGCGCCTGCTGCAGCGACACGTTCCACCCGAGCAGCACGCCGAGCACGGCGAGCAGGTTCTCGGCGTTGAATTCACCAACGAGGCGCGAGCGCAGCACTCCCGAGCCCCAGCTCGTCGCGACGCCGATCGTGAGGCCGGCGGACGTCGTGCGCAGCTCGCTGACGCGTATCCATCCCGTGCCACGTTCGGCCCAGACGTCGTTCGTCGTCGTGTAGACGATTTTCTCGATGGCCGGGTCGAGTCGATCGACCAGTTCGCGGCCGAACGGATCGCGCACGTTGACGACGGCACAACGCAGCCCGGGCGTGCGGAACAACCGCGCCTTGGCAGCGCCATACGCCTCGAGGGTGCCGTGGTAGTCAAGGTGGTCGCGGGTCAGGTTCGTGAACACGGCCGTGTCGAAGTGCACTCCGCCGACGCGATCCTGGTCGAGCGCGTGCGAAGACACTTCGAGGCCAAGTGTCGACGCGCCTGCGTCACGCGCGACGGCCAGCAGCCGCTGCACGGTCACCGCATCCGGCGTCGTGAGACCCGCCTGTTGCACCTTGCCGGGAAGCCCGTGACCCAGCGTGCCGACGTACCAGCCGTGACGCCCCACGAATTCGGAAGCCTGCGCGAGCAGGTAAGCCGTCGTCGTCTTGCCGTTGGTGCCGGTGATGCCGGCCACGCGCAGATCCGCAGACGGGCTGTGGAAAAAGCGATCCGCGAGCTCGCCTGCGCGGCGACTGAGGTGCGGCACGGCGATGGCCGCTGCACGCTCCGGCAGCACTGGCGCTTCGAGGTCCGGGCCGGGCTCCCACAGCACGGCAACGGCGCCGCGCTCCACTGCCGCCGCCGCATGCAGCAACCCGTGCGTGGTGCGACCCTGGCAGGCGAGAAACACGCAGCCCGGCGTAGCGGCGCGGCTGTCGAGTACGAGGTCAGTCACCTGCAGTCCGTGTGGTGCGGCGACCTCGAAGCCCTCGAGCAGACGCCCGAGTGTCATCTGGTAGCCAGAGCCCGCTTGGGTTTTCTTGCCGAGTGCATTCATCGCGCGCTCACCATGGGTCTTGCGCCTGCACGAGCGTCGTTGCGGGCACGCGTTGCAGGTCGTCCGGTGGAATGGCGAGCAAGCGCAGCGCGCCGGACATGACTTCGGCAAAGACTGGCGCCGCGACATCACCGCCGTAAAAGCGGCCTGCGCTCGGCTCGTCGACCACGACGACCGCCGCCAGTCGTGGCTTGCTGGCCGGGACGACACCGCCGAACACGGCCATGTACTTGGTCGAGTTGTAGCCGCCATTCGCCGCTTTCCACGCGGTGCCCGTCTTGCCGGAGACGCGATAGCCCATGACGGCTGCGCGGCGCGCCGTGCCTGCGTCGCTCACGACGCTCTCGAGCATCTGCACGAGCTCGCGCGCGATGGCCTGATCCATCACGCGCTCACCTTCCGGGGGCACATCGACGCGACGCAGGCTCACCGGGCGGCGGATGCCGCCGGCGCCGAGCACGGCGTAGGCTTCGGCCAGCTGCAGCGGGGTGACGGAAAGGCCGTACCCATACGCCATCGTCGCCTGGCCGATCGGGCGCCAGTGTTCAAAGCCGGTCAGGATGCCCGCCGATTCGCCAGGGAAACCGGAGCCGGTGACCGCGCCAAAGCCCAGGTCGTGCAGCGCCTGCCACATTTCCTGCGGTTTGAGCGTCAGCGCGATCTTGACGACGCCGACGTTGCTCGATTTCTCGAGCACGGTCTTGACGTCGATCGTGCCGAGGTTGTGCTTGTCCTTCACGGTCTTGATGCCGACACGCATCGTGCCGGGACCCGTCTCGACCAGCGTGTCGGAGTGGAACCGGCCGGTCTGCATCGCCGCGCCGACGACAAATGGCTTGATGCTCGAGCCCGGCTCGAAGAAGTCGTTGGTGGCGCGGTTGCGATAACGCGAGGCCATGTACTGCTCGCGATCGTTCGGGTTGAAGGTCGGCTGGTTGACCATCGCCAGCACTTCGCCCGTTTCGATGTCGAGCACGACGACCGAGCCGCCGAGCGCTGCGTTGTCGAGCACGGCCTGCTTGAGCGCGCGATAAGCAAGATACTGCACGCGCAGGTCGATACTGGTGTGGAGGTCGCGCCCCGGACGCGGCGCCTTGATGCGTTCGATATCCTCGATCGTGCGGCCTTCGCGATCGCGCATCACGCGCTTGAGTCCCGGCTGGCCGCCGAGCCACTGGTCGAACGCGAGTTCGAGCCCTTCCTGGCCCACGTCGTCGACGTTGGTGAACCCGAGCAGGTGCCCGGTCACTTCCCCGTGCGGGTAGTAGCGGCGGTATTCGCGCAGCGTGTCGATGCCGGGAACGCCGAGCGACTTCACCTTCTGTGCATCCACGGGACGCATGTGGCGCACGAGGTAGAGGAATTCGCGGTCGGGATTGCTGGTGAGGCGCCGGGCGAGCCAGTCCTCGTCGCGGTCGAGCGCCTTGGCAAGCTTCGGGAAATTCTGCGGATACGCGACGGTCTTGCGCGGGTCGGCCCAGACGGTGTCCACCGGGGTGCTCACCGCGAGCGGCTCGCCGTTGCGATCGAGCACCATGCCGCGATTCGCCGACAGCTTCACGTCGCGCAGGATGCGGGCATCGCCCTGCTTTTCGAGGAAGTCCTGTTGCAGCACCTGCAGATAGACCGCGCGCGCGAGCAGCGCCACGCCGCACAGCGTCAGCAGGCCGGCCACGAACCAGAGTCGCCAGCCGCCCGCCACCGCGGGAGGCGTGTCGCGTGACGGACGATCGCGAAAGGTGTTGCCAACCTTCATGGCTGCACGATGCGCAGTTCGGCGGCCGCGGGCGTGCGCATGTCGAGCTCTTCCATCGCGACGCGCTCGACACGACTCTGCGTCGCCCAGGTGCTTTGCTCGAGTTGCAGCTGGCCCCACTCGATGTCGAGATCGTCACGCTGCGCGATCAGCTTCTGCAGGTCGTTGAAGCGGTTGCGGGCTTCCTGTTTGCCGTAGACGACGCCCAGCGACGACAGCAGCACGGCCACCCAGAGCACGCCCACGAGCAGTCGCCACCGGGCCTGGCTCATGCGGCAACCCTCTCGGCCACGCGCAGCACGGCGCTGCGGGAGCGCGGATTGGCCGCGATCTCCGCATCACTCGGCATCACGGCGCCGCCGACCAGCCTGAGGCGCGGCCGGGCATGCGGCGGCACATCCGGTAATTCGGCATAGAGCGGGTCGCCCTGTGCCTCACGCCGCATGAAACGCTTGACGAGGCGGTCTTCGAGCGAATGGAAGCTGATCACGCACAGGCGCCCGCCCGGTGCGAGCAGGTTCACCGCCTGCGGCAACGCGGCCCCGGCTTCCTCGAGTTCGCGGTTCACGTGGATGCGGATCGCCTGGAAGGTGCGCGTCGCCGGATGCTTGCCCGGTTCGCGCGTCGGCACCGCGCCAGCCACGATGTCGGCCAGTTGCCGCGTGGTGGCGATCGGCGTCCCGGCGCGCGTGGCCACGATGGCTCGCGCGATCCGCCGCGAGAATTTTTCTTCACCGAGCTTGAAGAGCACGTCCGCAATCTCCCGCTCGCCCGCGCGCGCCAACCATTGCGCGGCACTCAATCCGGACTCGTTGTCCATGCGCATGTCGAGCGGACCGTCCT
>JANNGT010000140.1:0-2598 GCA_031404015.1 Gammaproteobacteria bacterium
TGGAAGCGCTGTTGCCGGCTCACTTCCTGCTGTTGTTCCGAGTGACGCAGGTCGATCTGCATGCGGTTGACGGCGTCGATCAGCCCGCCCACTTCATCGTGTCGACTGTTTTTCAGCGGCGGTCCCGAATAGCCGGAGACGATGGCCGCTGCGCGCGACTGCAACCGCTGCAAATCGCGCGCGAGCCGCGTGAAGAACGTGAGGATGATCGCGGCCGTTGCGAGTGCGCCTCCCACGCTCGCCGCGATCGCGATCAGGCTGATGCGTTGCTGCTGGGCGTGGTACTGCTGCGACAGCACGTCGGCGCGGTGCTGGAGCGTCGTCAGCAGGTCGTCGAAGTCGGCGATCAGCGCCTGTTCGGCATCGCGCACCAGCGCCAGGTTGCGACCGCTTGGGACCTGCCGCACGCGTTCTACGGCCATCGTCAGCCGATCCACGTCGCTGGCCAGCTTAGGGCCCATCTGGCGCAGGTTCTGCAGCCGTGCCACGAGCGGATCGAGGCTGACGGCGATGTGCCCGTAGCTGGCGTGCGTGTCGGGGGAAAAGTCCGGTTTGCTCAGAACGCCCTGGGTCTGGACCAGGGTGTGCGCCAGCGTATTGAAGGTCGGCGCCAACGCCTCATGCAGGACGCGGTGGCTGTTGAGCTGCTGGCCGATGAAGCCCAGCGCACGGCGCTCGTGCTCGAGTAACCACGCGGATGAAATCACGTAGATGACAAGCACGATCAGCGCGAGCACGCCTTGCCAGCGCAGGCTGAGGCTTGACCCCACTGGTCTGGTAGCGAGGACGCCACTGCTCATGCGGGATTCTTCTTTGCATGACAGCCCTTGCAGCCGGACTGCACGACGACGACGGTGAAATGACAGGCACCGCAGTATTTTTTGTCTTTCTCCATGTCGTCGTGTGTGAACTGCAGGTTCTCGTCGGTCTTTTTGAAAACGGTGTTGTGGCAGTTCTTGCACGACAGCCACTGCGTGTGGGTCGCGTGGCGGAACGTCGCGGCTTTGCCGGGGTTGCCTTCCGGAACGAACTCGATCTCGGAGTCGGTCGTCCTCGCGGGCTCGGCTGCGGGATCGATCCCGGGCTTTGGCGTGATCAGCGTTTCCGCCAGCGAGCGCATCCAGTCGACCGTGCCCTTGCTGTCGCGGGGTAACGTCTGGTAGATCGCCGCACGATCGACCTCGGGCGGCCGGATGACCTCCTCCTGCACGATTACGATTGGCGGCTGCTTGATGGGCGGCGGGTGACGCAGGGGCTGCTTGAGCTTGGCGCTGCTCGGCGGCAGCGGAACGAACAGGTCGGCCAGCAGTGGGCTCTGTGTATTGCAGCCAATGAGCAGAAGTGCGAGCGCCGCAACCGTCGCGACGGTCCCCGGCACACCAGAACAAAAGCGATTAATCGAAGTAGTCAAAGACGTGGCCTGCCCATTTGCAGGCGCGAGTTTCATGTAATAGGAATAGATCGTATGTACGTAGTTAAGGAAGCATTCTCCCGCAGGACTACGGGCAAAGAACTTTGCCATCGCCGCATCAACGAATGGTCATCGCAGACCACGCAAATGCGCCGCGGGTCGGCGTATTACGAAGTCGGGCGCGAGTTGCCGAACAGCGAACTCAAGCTGCGGACAACTCGACTTTTCGCTCGTCTGTCAGTTGCTGGTTACACACTTCAGCGGCGCAAACGCGTCAGGCGTCGATTCCGCGGTAAGCTAATTACTCGCCGGGATTGAGCACGACTGCGTCAGACTGAGTCTCACCCGCAAGTTCAAGGAACCAGCCGTGCGCTTGCTCCTGGCAGAAGACGACACCATGATCGGCGAGGCAGTGCGTGCCGGCCTGCGACGGCAGGGATTCTCCGTCGACTGGGTCCGCGATGGCGTCGCCGCCGAGCAGGCGCTGCTGACTGAAACTTACGATGCCTGCCTGCTCGATCTAGGCCTGCCGCGCAGGTCTGGCCTCGAGGTCCTGCGCCGCCTGCGTGAGCGCGGCTCGATGCTGCCTGTGCTGGTGCTGACGGCCCGCGATGCAATCACCGACCGTGTCGACGGCCTCGACGCCGGTGCCGACGACTACGTCGTCAAGCCATTCGACCTGGCCGAGCTCGCCGCGAGGATCCGCGCCGTGACGCGGCGGAAGGGCGGGCGAGCCCAGGCGGCGATCGAGCATGGCGAGATTACGCTGGACCCGGCGGCTCGCGAGGTCCGGCGCAACGGTGAACTGGTGGCGCTGTCGCCGCGCGAGTTCGCGCTGCTGCAGGCACTGCTCGAGCATCCGGGACGGATCCTGTCGCGCGCGCAACTGGAAGAACGTCTTTACGGGTGGGGCGAGGAAATCGAGAGCAACGTGGTCGAGGTGCACTTGCACACCCTGCGTCGCAAACACGGTGCCGATTTCATCCGCAACGTCCGCGGCGTCGGCTACCGGTTGGCCCCGGCTGCCCCATGAACTCGCTGCGCAACAAGCTGCTGGCCTGGCTGCTCGGTGCCGTCGCCCTGGTCGGCGCGGCGGGTGCGTGGGTGAGTTATCGCAACGCGCTCACTGAGGCCAACGCGTTCTTCGACGAGCACCTGCGCCAGACCGCGCTGCTGCTGCGCGACCA